>JAEYXI010000176.1 GCA_023428515.1 Pseudomonadota bacterium
GTCCACTTCTACCGGTTCGCCGACGAAGCCGAGGTCGAGCACGCGCTCGATGTTCGAATCCGGGTCCTTGAATGTTTTGTGCGCCTTTTCGGCGAAGACCATGTTGCCGTCCTTGCCGCAGAGCCCGATCGCCCATTCGCCCTCGGCGTTGATGAGCGCGACGATCTCCTTGTTGATCGAGCCGGCGAGCACCATCTCGACGATCTCGACCGTCTTGAGGTCGGTGACGCGCAAGCCGCCTTCGAATTTCGATTCGATGCCCATCGACTTCAGCATTGCGCCGATCTGCGGTCCGCCACCATGCACGACGATCGGATTGACGCCCGACTGCTTAAGTAGGGCGATATCGCGCGCGAAGGCCTGGCCTAGCGCCGCATCGCCCATCGCATGGCCGCCATACTTCACCACGACCGTCTTGTTCTCGTAGCGCTGCATGTAGGGGAGCGCGCGTGAAAGTAGGGCAGCCTGCATCTCTGCGGTGGCGGCGATATCCGTCGTCATCGGGATCCTCGGGGCGGAACAGGAGTGGTGGCGGCGTCTTAGCGGGAAACGCCAGCGCGGGCAAATGGTTCGCATGTCCCGCGCAGATGTTCGATGCCGGGTGGGGACGGCTTCCCAAGCGGTCGCTGACGAAATAATCTCCTCTGGATGACGCCGCAGGACATCACCAAGCTGATCGTCCGAGTCTCGATGAAGGATCGGGCGGCCTTCGATTTGCTCTATCGCGAGACCAGCTCGAAACTTTTCGGCGTCTGCCTGCGTGTCTTGAGGGACAGGGGGGAAGCCGAAGAGGCGCTTCAGGAGGTCTTCGTCAAGATATGGACGAAGGCGGACCGTTTCGCCGCGTCGGATTTGAGTCCGATTTCCTGGCTTGTTGCCGTTGCCCGCAACCATGCCATCGACGTCATCCGCGCGCGGCGTCCCGCAGCGGCCGACATCGATGCCGCGCTTGACGTCTCCGATCCGGCGCCCGGGCCGGAAGCCATGGCGGTGGCAGGCAGCGAGGGCGAGCGGATCAACAACTGCCTCGACGAGCTTGAGAAGGATCGGGCCGAGGCGGTTCGCGGTGCTTATCTGAATGGAAACAGCTACGCGGAACTGGCGGAAAAGTTCAGCGTGCCGCTGAACACGATGAGAACCTGGCTGCGCCGCAGCCTGATCAAATTGAGGGAATGCCTCGAGCGATGAGCTTGGTGGACGACATAGGCCCGGACGGCGGAGGCGACGACATCATCGCCGCCGAATACGTCCTTGGTGTCCTGCCGGCGGACGAGCGTCGCCAGGCGTCGCTCCGCATCGAGGCCGAGCAGGCTTTCGCGCGCCTCGTAGACCGCTGGGAGGTCCATTTCGCGCCGCTTGGCGCCGGATACGCCGAAGTCGAAGCGCCGGCCGGGGTGAAGATCGCGGTCGACGACCGGCTCTTCGGCGCCGGAGCAGCCGTACCCGTAGGCCAGGCGCCCGCGGTTCCCGGCCTGTTCTCGAACCTTGCTTTCTGGCGCGGCCTTGCCATCGCCGCGCTTGCGGCGCTCGCCCTCTATGTCGCGCTGCCCGTCCTCAATCTGCCGGTCGAGACGCCGCAGGAAAGGCTGGCCGCCTCGCTCGCCGCAGATGGCAGCGACGTGCGCTATATGGCGGTCTACGACCAGGCGACCGACGATATCGGGCTGTCGCACATCTCCGGAGCGGCGCCCCAAGGCAGCGATTTCGAGCTCTGGGTGATCGATGGCCAGCAAGCGCCCGTCTCGCTTGGCGTCATCCCCGATACGCCGAGCGCCAGGCTGCCGGTCGGCGAGGCCGTGCGCGCCATGATGGTGTCGGGTGCGGTGTTCGCGATCAGCGTCGAACCGGACGGCGGTTCGACCACCGGCGCCCCGACTGGCCCGGTCGTCGCCGCTGGCGATCTGAGGGCGATCTGACCGTCCATTCAGCCTATGATAACGTTGCCGCCTCCAACGCCGTCATCCTCGAATTTTGTATTTGTCGCGCCTTTGTCAGCAGTCTGGCGGCCGCCTGACGTGCCCGTTTGCGCCTGCGTGCAACGCTTTGCGAACGCGCCTCGCGCATACGGTTAAACGCCTGAAAAGTTTCATCTAAATCATAAAATTTAAGTGAGCCAGCCGATGAAACTGCATCGTGCCGGCACCGTAACTCCCTGTGTCTTTCCGGAAAGAAACAACCCCCAGAGGAGTTAGAGAAAATGCGCACATTCACCACCACTCTGTTCGCCGGCGCGGTCGCGCTGGCCGCTCTCGCCGGTGTCGCCTATGCCGAGAACCCGATGGTCGGCGGCGCGGCGATGTATGCCGACAAGACCATCGTCGAGAACGCCGTGAATTCGAAGGACCACACGACGCTCGTCGCGGCGGTGAAGGCCGCCGGCCTGGTCGAGACGCTCTCCGGCCCAGGCCCGTTCACGGTCTTCGCGCCGACCAACGAGGCTTTCGCCGCGTTGCCGGCCGGCACCGTCGAGACGCTGCTGAAGCCCGAGAACAAGGATCAACTGACCAAGATCCTGACCTGCCATGTCGTCGGCGCAAAGGCGATGTCGAAGGACATCATGAAGATGGTCGACGACGACGAGGGCGAGCATCCGGTGAAGACGGTCGGAGGCTGCACCTGGACCGCCAAGTATGAAGGCGACAAGATCATGATCGAGGACGAGAACGGCAACGTCGCCAACGTCACAATCGCCAATGTCGAGCAGTCGAACGGCGTCATCCACGTCATCGACAAGGTGCTGCTGCCGAAGATGTAACCCGAACCGCTCAGGCAAACGATCGCGCCGGGCTGTACCTCCTGTCGGCCCGGCGCAACCACTAAGGCGCCTTGCTCGATCTGCACAGCGCAGTCTCCTGCGGGGCGTTTCTACCCAAGCGAGTCATCAACCTGAGTTGATTTCAGCTGTCGCTTGCCTGGGAGTAAGTTTGCCTCACGGAGTTTGCCATGAACCGCCGCTCATTCCTCGCCCGGACCGCTCTGCTGCTGACCGGCACATCCACGCTATGGCGTCTCGCACGTCCGACTCCCGCCAATGCGGAAAACTTCGAGGTCGTGAAGTCGGAGACCGAATGGCATCAAATCCTCAACGACGCGCAATATGCGGTTCTGCGCGAGGAAAGCACCGAGTACCCAGGCACCAGTCCTCTGCTCCAGGAGCACCGGGAAGGCGTATTCCATTGTGCAGGCTGCGATCTCGCAGCCTATCCGTCCGAGACAAAGTACGAGTCCGGAACCGGCTGGCCGAGCTTCTGGGAGTCGTTGCCCGGAGCGATCGGCACCAAGGAAGACACGTCGCTGTTCATGACCCGCGTGGAAGTTCATTGCCGCCGTTGCGGCGGTCATTTCGGCCATATTTTCGATGACGGCCCGCCGCCGACGGGCAAGCGTCATTGCCTGAACGGTGTTGCGCTGACGTTCAGGCCGGCTTAGCCGCCGTTGACCGCAAGCGCGATCGCCGCGCGCAGTTCCTCCAGCCCTTCGCCTTTTTCCGAGGACGTGGCGATCACGCCGGGAAACGCCGCCGGCCGCTTCTTGATCTTCGCAAGCGTCTCTTCGATCAGCCTCGGCACGCCGGCAGCCTTGATCTTGTCGGTCTTGGTCAGCACGACCTGGTAGGAAACCGCCGCCTTGTCGAGCAGTGTAAAAATCTCGTCGTCGTTCTTCTTGATGCCGTGGCGGGCGTCGATCAGCACATAGACCCGCTTCAGCGTCACGCGCCCCTGCAGATAGTCGAAAACCAGCTTCGTCCACTGATCGACCTTCTCCTTCGGCGCGCTGGCATAGCCGTAGCCCGGCATGTCGACCAGTGCCATCGGCGGCAGGTCGCCTGCCTCGCCCGAATAGCCGTCCGGCACGAAATAATTGAGCTCCTGTGTGCGTCCCGGCGTGTTCGACGTGCGCGCCAGTCCGCTGCGCCCCACCAGCGCGTTGATCAGCGACGATTTGCCGACATTGGAGCGGCCCGCGAAGGCGATCTCGGGAGGTCCCTCCGGCGGCAGGAACTTCATCGCCGGCACGCCGCGGATGAACACCCAGGGCGACGCAAAAATCTCGATGCCCACCATTTTGTCTTTCTTGTCGCTCAAGCCGCTGCCTCCAGCGCCCCGATGTCGGCGCCGCGTATGGCATTGAGGTTGCGCGTGATCTTGTCAACCGGCCAATCCCACCAGGCGATAGCCAGAAGCCTCTCCACCGTACGCTTGTCGAAGCGCATCTTCACCACCTTCGCCGGATTTCCCGCCACCACGGCATAGGGCGGCACGTCGTGCGGAACCACCGATTTCGCGGCAACCACCGCGCCGTCGCCGATCGTCACGCCGGGCAGGATCAACGCTTCCATGCCGATCCAGACGTCGTTGCCGAGCACCGTGTCGCCGCGGAGCTCGCGCTTCCACGTCCCCTCGTCGAACCCTTCCTCCCAGCCACCACCGAATATGTTGAACGGGTAGGTGGAAAAGCCGGACATCGCGTGGTTGGCGCCGTTCATGATGAAACGCGCGCCCTCGGCGATAGCGCAGAACTTTCCGATGATCAGCCGGTCGCCGATGAACGGGTAGTGATGCAGGACGCATTTTTCCTGGAATTTGTCGGGACCGTCGGGGTCGTCGTAATAGGTGAAGTCGCCGACCTCGATGTTGTCGGCCGTCACCAGCGGCTTCAGGAAGCCGACCCTGGGGTGCATCGGGATCGGATGCTTGAGTTCGGCGTGAGGTCCGTATTTGTCTCCGTGCATGGCGCGCCCTCCGTCTCTTTGACGGAACTATAGCGCGCCGAGACGCCTCAGGAAGATTGCCGGCGCGATTTCTTCGGGGCTACCGCACCGCCTGGTTGACCAGCCGCTTGCGCAGGAAGTTCGAGATGTTGTCGAACACGAAGACCACGGCGAGGATGAGCAGCACCATGTAGGCGACGTTCTCCCAGTCGGAGTTGGTGCGCATCGCCTCCCAGAGCTTCAGGCCGATGCCACCGGCGCCGACCGCGCCGATGATGGTCGCCGAGCGCGTGTTTGATTCCCAGAAATAGAGCGACTGCGAGACGAAGATCGGCAGCACCTGCGGGATCACCCCGTAGCGCTGCACCAGCACGGGCGCAGCCCCCACCGACTTGATGCCTTCGCGCTGGCGGTCGTCGATATTCTCCAGCGCTTCCGAATAGAGCTTTCCGAAGGTGCCGGTGTCGGTGAAGAAGATCGCCGAGATGCCGGCGAGCGGCCCCGGCCCGAAGGCGCGGGTGAAGAACAGCGCCCAGATCAACATGTCGACCGAGCGCAGGAAGTCGAACAGCCGCTTCGTCACCTGGTTGACGACGCGGCTCCTGGTGATGTTGCGCGCCGCGGCAAAGGCGAGCGGGAAGGCGAGCAGGCTCGCGAACACGGTACCGACGAAGGCCATGACGATCGTCTGGCCGAGCTTCAGCCACACGTCGCCGTGCTGCCATTCGGCATTGTTCAAAATGTTGTTCCAGGCGAGCGCGGCGTTTGACATCTCCGGCTTGATGCGCTCGCCCGACCAGATCAGCGACATCACTTCGCCAAAACTCTTGCCCCAGAAGGGCGAGTTGGCGTCGAAGACGAAATTCTCCCAGCCCCAGAAGCGATGGCGCACCTTGATCTCGTCGCCCTCGACCTCGACCGAACCGGCGAAGCCGAAATAGAGCATGATGGAATCTTTGGTGGCTTCGGCCCATGAGGGCAGCGGCCCTTCAGCCGTCACCGTCTCGTCCGCGCCGATTTTGATCGTCACCGTTTCGGAGCCTCGGCTCGCCGTCACCCTGCCGGGCTCGACGTCGACCGTGCCGTCCCTACCCATCGTCATCGTCACGCGCCCGGCAAGGCCCGGCGACCGTATGTCGTGCAGTTCGACCCAGTCGGGTTGGCGGTTCTCGTTGTATGCGGAGAAGCGCGGATAGCTGACCTCCAGCCCCTCAGGCGTGAACTCGATGTTCGGCCGTATCTCGTAGGACACCCAGTCTGCGAGATAGACGCCGGCGATGCCCCAATTGCCGTTGGCGAGCACGCTGCCCACCGCGAAGAACCACCAGGCGAAGACGAGATAGGCGACGAAGCCGGCCCCGATCAGCCAGCGCGTGGCCTGCTTGCGCCGCGATCCCGCGAAGACCGCCGGATGCCGTGCGGCGATTTCCTCGACATTGGCGGCGGTCAGTACGGACACGGTCAGCCTCCCCGGCCGAAGGCGAAGGCCTGTTCGCCGACCAGCTTTTTGCGCAGCCAGGCCGACAGCTGGTCGACGGCGATGATGGTGATGAGCAGCAAGAAGATGATCGCCAGCGTCTTCGCTTCATGCGTGCGGCTGATCGACAGGCGCAGTTCCTCGCCGATGCCGCCGCCGCCCACCGCGCCGATGATGGTCGACGCCCGCACATTGATCTCGAGCCTGAGCAGCGCGTAGCTCAGGAAATTCGGCATGACCTGCGGCACGATACCGAACCACACGCGCTCGATCCATGTCGCGCCGACGGCCCGCAAGCCCTCGTCGGGGCGCATGTCGGCGTTCTCGACGACCTCGAAGAACATCTTTCCGAGCGCGCCGATCGTATGGATGGTGACCGCCAGGATGGCCGGGATCGCTCCGAGCGACAGCACGGCGAGGAAGAAGCCGGCGATCACGATCTCGGGAAAGGCGCGCAGCACTTCCATGAAACGGCGCACGAAGAAGCGCAGCCAGCGGCGCGTCACGATGTTCGATGCCGCGAGGAAGCAGAGGCAGAAGCCAAGCGCGAAACCGATGATGGTGGAGACCAGCGCGATGTTGATCGTCTCCAGCATCTTGTAGAAATATTCAGGAATGTAGAGCGACTGCGTCAGATAGATGCGCCCTTCTGGATAGTCGTATTTCAGGCTGCCGTCGGCGTAGGGCGAGGGCAGGTCGAACAGCGCGCGCCACACCTCCCAGCCGTCGCGCGGCAGCATCTGGTCGATGAAATCGAAGAAATGCGGCAGCCGGTCCCAGAACTTGCCGGCATTGCTCTCATTGGCGAACCAGAGCGAGCCGCTCAGCGCGAGCAGCATGAAGACCAGGCCGCCCAGCGTGTAGAGCCGGCGGCGGCTGGCGAGTTCCTGCCAGTGGCGCTCTACGGAAAGCGCGGTGTCGGAGGTGGTTGCGGTCATTGCGCTTCGCCGTAAGGCAAACGCGCCGCGGGGGGAGATCCGCGGCGCGTCCGGTGCCTGAGGGCTTACGAGCCGATCTGCGCCTTACGTGCGTCGATGATCGGCTGGTAGAATTCCGGCGTTACTTCGGTGAAGCCGGTGAAATCGCCGCCCTGGATGGCGGAGAAGCATTCCTTGTCGGTGTTCGGCAGATCGACCATGAACTGCTTGAACTTGGTCTTGATGCCGTCGTCGAGCGAGGTGCGCACGACGATCGGGCCGTTCGGGATCAGCGGCGACTTCCAGACTTCGACGAGGTCGTCCATGTCGAGGATGCCCTTCTCGACCATCTTGGCGAGGTTGCCGGAGGTGTAGCCCTTGTCCCAGTCGCCGACGCCCGAGCCGAAGGTCGTGCCGACGTCGAAGGTGCCCTTCAGCACTTCGAGCACGAGGTTCTCATGGCCGCCGCCGAAGCCGGTCTCGGCGAAATACTCCTTCACGGCGACGCCGTTCAGGTCCTTCGGCAGCGAGGTGACCGGGATGAGGTAGCCGGAGGTCGAGTCCGGATCGGCGAAGCCGAGCTTCTTGCCCTTGGTGTCGGCCAGCGTCTTGATGCCGGAATCTGCCTTGGCGACCATGATCGAATAATAACCGGTCGAGCCGTCGGTCTGCACGGTGGTCAGGATCGGCGTCACCGCGTCCTTGTTCTCCAGATAGATCTTGGCGTAGCCCGAAGCGCCAAGCTCGGCATAGTCGAGCGTGCCGCCGAGCAGGCCCTGGATCGTGCCGTCATAGTCGGCGGCCGGGAACAGCGACACCTTCTCGACGCCGAGAACCGCGGGCAGCTTGTCGACCAGGCACTGGAAGTTGCGCAGGCGGTCGGCTTCGTTCTCGCCGCCGATCAGTCCGATGCGGAATTCCTTGAGGTCCTCGGCCTGCGCGGCGCCGGCGAGGAGGAGCGCGGCGGCTCCCAGAAATGCTTTCCTGAACATGGTTCGTCTCTCCTGTTGTGAACCGGCCTTTACGCGCCGGACGCTTTGTGATCGGGGATGCTGGCCGCTTGCGCTCAGTGCGCGGCGAATGCTGGCGCGATCGAGGGCGCCGGCTTGCGCAGGATGGCCGGGCTGATACTCGTCGAAGTCATGGACTCGGAGATTTCTTCGCCGCCGGCCTCGGCGCCGTAGACCATGCGCACCGCTTCACGCGTCAGCTCTTCCGGCGCGCCGTCGAACACGACCTTGCCGGCCGCCATGCCGATGATGCGGTTGCAGTAGGTGCGGGCGGTATCCAGCGTGTGCAGGTTGGTGATGACGGTGATGCCGTCGCGCAGATTGATGTCCTGCAGCGAATCCATCACCACCTTGGCGTTCATCGGATCGAGCGAGGCGATCGGCTCGTCGGCGAGGATCACCTTCGGCTGCTGCATCAGGGCGCGCGCGATCGCCACGCGCTGCTGCTGGCCGCCGGACAGCGTTCCGGCGGGCTGCAGCGCCGCCTGCGCGATGCCCAGTCGTTCCAGCGAGGCGATGGCATGCGCGCGCTCCTCGCGCGAAAACATGCCGAGCAGGTTGAGCGCGGTCGAACGATGGTTCAGCCTGCCGAGCAGCACGTTGGTCAGCACGTCGAGACGCGGCACCAGGTTGAACTGCTGGAAGATCATCGCGCAGTCGCGCTGCCAGCGGCGCAGCGCCGTGCCGCTGAGCGCCGACACTTCCGTCTGGTCAAAAAAAATAGACCCCTGGGAGGGATCTATCAGACGGTTGATCATGCGCAGAAGAGTCGATTTGCCGGCGCCGGAACGGCCGATGATGCCGACCATCTGTCCCTCGGGAATCTCGATAGCGACCTGGTCGACGGCAGTGTGTTTTCCGAAACGGCGCGTCACGTCGCGTATCTGCAGCATGGCGGCTTCCCTGTCCCACTTCTACCCATTCCACGGGATGCGTTAGCGCAGCCACATGAAGGCGGCGTGTCGGGAGCATGTCAGTTTTGCAACGCTTCACAGCTGCGGTCTCGTCGGCCTCGCGCGGCATCACAATCGCGCCATCTCCGCCTTATGCGGCTTGTCGATCCTTGGCCCTCTCACTAGGTCGACGGGCAGGCAGCACTCCGGCTGCCGCCAACAGGAGTCGCCATGAAATCCCGGTCCCTTTTTCTCGCCGCCGCTGTTGCGATGCTTGCCTCGCCGGCCCTCGCGGATCGTGCGCCCACCGCCGAGGAGCGCGCCACCATCGAGGCGAAGCTCAAGGCGGAAGGTTTTACCCGTTGGGAGAGCATCGAACTCGAGGACGACGAGTCAGTCTGGGAGGTCGACGATGCGGTGGGCGCCGACGGGCGCGAATACGACCTCGAGCTGCGCGTCGGCACGCTGGAGATCGTCGATCGCGACGCCGACTAGACGCGAGGTTTCAGGGACCTGGATGACGGAAGCCTGGCGTGCGTCAGGCAGACGTGGATAATTTTGCGCCTATCTATCGGCCAACCTGTTGATTCAGCTCGATTATAAAAATAGTTCGCAGAATTCGGCCAACACTCTTCTCGCCTCTCTTATCCTTGCCGTGCTCCTTCTGCGGCAACGCCGGGCGCGACGGTGGTCAGGTGCGGAGGAGACGGCGCCTCCGGTGGTTGGCTAACGTGGCCGCTGCCCGGGAGGCCGCGTCCAAGGGTTCCCCTGCCGCTACTGACGAGCGGTGCGTGCTGGACGAGCACATAGGCCCGAGGCCAATGCCCGAAGGTCCAAAAGCTGGAAGGCAAAAGAGTATCGGGCGCAGCGGAACGGGCGCGGACAGAAATCGCCGGCGGGGTGCGGGTTCGCGCCACGTACTAATAATTTGAGAGGCTCGGCCCCGTGCCCCGCTTCCCGACTTCTCTTCCCGCGGCGAGGAGCGTTCTTTGAAATGGCCAGACTGCGAAGCAGGGCGTGGCGACGATGAAGCGCGCGGCTATCCCTCCCCCTTGAGGGGAGGGTGGACAGCCGCCGCAGGCGGTTGGACGGGTGGGGTACCCGGAGGCAGCGTGAGACGAAAAAATGTCGAGCACTTCACCAGCGACCCCACCCGGCTCGCCCATCGGGCTCGCCGACCTCCCCTCGAGGGGGAGGTGAACGCAGAGCTAACCCCCATGCTTCTCCAGAAAAGCCTCGGCTGGCAGAAAGCGAAAATCGTCGAGCGCCGCGCGCAGCCGCGCATGGTCCCAGTCCCTCCAGGCGAGCGCCTGATAGCGCTCCGCCGTCCTGCGATCGAAGCGTTCGCGGATTGGCTTTGCCGGCACGCCGGCAACGATCGTGTAGGGTGCGACGTCCTTCGTCACCACCGCGCCCGCGCCGACCGCCGCTCCGTCACCGACCGTGACGCCCGGCAACACGGTCGAGCCGTGGCCGAGCCAGGTGTCGTGACCGATATGCACGCGCTTCGCCCGGCGCGCCGCAAAGAAATCCGCTTCGTGCTCGGCATCGTCGAAATAGTCGGAGGCGCGGTAGGTGAAATGATGCAGCGTCGGGCGGTCGACGGGATGGTTCGTGGCGTTGAGCCGCACCGAGGCCGCGATGTTGGAGAATTTTCCGATCTCGGCGCACCAGATCGCGCAGTCCTGCATCATGTAGGAATAGTCGCCGACCACCGATTCCGACACGCGGCAGCGTTCGGAGATCTCGGTCCACCTGCCGAGTGTCGAACTCTCGACCTCCGCCGTCTCGTGGATATACGGCGTTTCCGACAGCTTTTTGTGGCTCATGCGGCGATCTTCCCCGGCGCGAATTGCGTGACGTCGATGATCCTGTCGGCGACCGCCTCGCGCACATCGGCATCGTGGAAGATGCCGAGCAGGGCGACACCCTCGCGCTTCTTGCCCGATATCATCTCGACCACCACCTCGCGGTTTTTTGCATCGAGCGACGCCGTCGGCTCGTCGAGCAGCAGCACCGGATGCGGCGTGATGAAGCCGCGCGCGATGTTGACGCGCTGCTGCTCGCCGCCCGAGAACGTGGCGGGTGGCAGGCCCCACAGCTTTTCCGGCAAATTGAGGCGGGCGAGCAAATCTTTCGCGTGGCCTTGCGCCTTTTCGCGCGCTTCGCCCAGCGAGACCAGCGGCTCCGCCACCACGTCGAGCGCGGAAACGCGAGGGACCGTACGCAGGAACTGGCTGACATACCCGATCGTGTCGCGCCTGACACCGAGCACTGTGCGCGGGCTGGCCTTGGCGAGGTCGACGAGCTGGCCATGATGATCGACGATGATCTGCCCGGCATCCACGGCGTAGTTGCCGTAGAGCATTTTCAGGATCGAGCTCTTGCCGGCCCCGGAAGGTCCGCCCAACACGGCGCATTCGCCTGCCTTGATGGCGAAGGACACGCCTTCCACGACCGGCAGGCGGATGCCGTCGCGCAGATGCATGGTGAAGCTCTTCGAGACTTCGGAGACGACGACCGGCGTAGCCATAGTCACACCTGCAGGATCGAGGAAACGAGAAGCTGCGTATAGGGCGCGCGGGGATCGTCGAGCACGCGGTCGGTGAGGCCGGTCTCGACCACGTGGCCGTCCTTCATGACCATCATGCGATGCGACAGAAGCCTGGCCACCGCGAGGTCGTGCGTGACGACCACAGCCGCGAGCCCGAGATCGTTGACCAGCCTACGCAACAGGTCGAGCAGGCGCGCCTGCACCGACACGTCGAGCCCGCCGGTAGGTTCGTCCATGAACACCAGTCGCGGTCCGGTGACCAGGTTGCGCGCGATCTGCAGTCTTTGGCGCATGCCGCCGGAGAAGGCGCGGGGCTCGTCGTCGACGCGGTCATCGCCGATCTCGACGCGCGCCAGCCAGTCGACTGCGGTGTTGCGGATCTTGCCGTAATGCCGGTCGCCGACCGCCATCAGCCGCTCGCCGACATTGGCGCCCGCCGACACCGTCATGCGCAAGCCATCGGCAGGGTTCTGGTGGACAAAACCCCAGTCGGTGCGCATCAGGAAGCGCCGCTCCGCCTCGCTCATGCGGTAGAGATCGCGGAACGCCCCGTCGCGCATGCGGTACGACACGCAACCCGAGGTCGGGATCAGCCTGGTCGAGATGCAGTTCAAGAGCGTCGTCTTGCCCGAGCCGGATTCGCCGACGATCGCCAGCACCTCGCCGGGGTACAGCTCGAAGGAGACATCCTCGCAGCCGACGCGCGAGCCATAGAATTTCGACAGCGAGGAGACGCGCAGGAGTGGTTCGTCGGTCATTCCGCAGCCTCCTTGGCGCCCAACTCGCCGACATGCCCTTCGGCGCGCCTCGTCTCGCAATGATCCGTATCCGAACAGACGAACATGCGTCCGCCGCGGTCGTCGAGGATCACCTCGTCGAGATAGACCTGTTCCGCGCCGCAGAGCGCGCAGGGCTTGTCGAACTTCTGCACCTCGAACGGATGGTCCTCGAAGTCGAGACTGACCACCTCGGTGAAGGGCGGGATCGCATAGATGCGCTTCTCGCGGCCCGCCCCGAACAGCTGCAGAGCCGGCGACATATGCATCTTCGGATTGTCGAATTTCGGTGTCGGCGAAGGGTCCATCACATAGCGTCCTTCGACCTTCACCGGATAGGCATAGGTCGTCGCGATATGCCCGTGCTTGGCGATGTCCTCGTAGAGCTTCACATGCATCAGCCCATATTCCTCGAGCGCATGCATCTTGCGCGTCTCGGTCTCTCGTGGCTCGAGGAAGCGCAGAGGCTCGGGGATCGGCCCCTGGTAGACCAGCGTCTGTCCCTCGGTCAGCGGCAATTCCGGAATGCGGTGGCGCGTCTGGATGATCGTGGCCTTTGCCGTTTCGGTCGTCGTCTCGACGTCCGCCACCTTGCGGAAGAAGTTGCGGATCGACACCGCGTTGGTGGTGTCGTCGGCACCCTGGTCGATGACCTTCAGCACGTCGTCCGGCCCGATGATCGACGCCGTTACCTGCACGCCGCCGGTGCCCCAGCCATAAGGCATCGGCATCTCGCGGCTGGCGAACGGCACCTGGTAGCCGGGGATCGCGATGCCCTTCAGGATCGCGCGGCGGATCATCCGCTTCGTCTGCTCGTCCAGATAGGCGAAATTGTAGCTGGCGATGTTCGGCTCGGACGCGTTCATTCCGCAGCTTCCTTGTTCGCTTCCCCATCGGAGATGGATTTCGCCTCGTGCTCGGCTCGCATACGCCGCACGAGGTCGAGCTCGGCCTGGAAGTCGACATAATGCGGCAGTTTCAGATGCTCGACGAAGCCCGTCGCCTGGACGTTGTCGGAATGCGAGATGACGAATTCCTCGTCCTGCGCGGCGGCGGTGATGTCCTCGCCGAGCTCGCGTGCCCTGAGCGCCCGGTCGCAGAGCGACATCGCCATTGCCTTGCGCTCGCTCTGGCCGAACACCAGCCCGTAGCCGCGCGTGAATTGCGGCGGCACTTTTGCCGATCCCTTGAACTGGTTGACCATCTGGCACTCGGTGACGCGGATGCGGCCGAGCGTCACCGGAAAATCCAGTTCCGGCACGTCGAGCTCCAGCTCCACCTCGCCGATGCGGACTTCTCCGACGAAAGGATGGCTGCGGGCGTAGCCGCGCTGCGTCGAATAGGCGAGCGCGAGCAGAAAACCCTCGTCACCGCGCGACAACGCCTGCAACCGCGTGTCGCGATCCATCGGGAATTCCATCGGCTCGCGCGTGATGTCGCCGGTGACATGGCCGGCAGGCAATGCGCCATCGGCCTCGATCAGCCCTTCATTGCCGAGGATGTCGGAAACGCGCGGCATCGGCTCGGCGTCCGCTTCCTCGCGCCGCTCGGGCTGGCCAACCTTGCCGCCCGCTGCAAGCTCGGGGTCGAGCAGGCGATGCGTATAGTCGAAGGTCGGGCCGAGCAACTGACCGCCCGGCAAGTCCTTGTATGTCGCCGAGACACGTCGCTCGGCCAGCATCGCCGCCGTGTCGACCGGCCGCGTGTAACCGAAGCGGGGCAGCGTTGTGCGGTAGGCGCGCACCAGGAAGATCGCCTCGATCAAGTCGCCGCGCGCCTGCAAGATCGCAAGCGCGGCAAGCTCGCGGTCGTAGAGCGATCCCTCGCTCATCACGCGGTCGACACCAAGCCCGAGTTGCTCGACGATCTGGTCGAGCCTGAGCGCCGGGACGCTGCGGTCGCCACGCCGACGGTCGGCGAGCAGCCGGTGAGCGTTGCGGATGGCGGCTTCACCGCCTTTGACGGCAACGTACATTCCTTAGCCCTCCATGGCGCGGATGCGCGTCGTGCGCGGCAGGCAGGCAATGCCCTCGGGTGCAGCGAGAACGAGATCGACGCCGCGCGGGAAACGCGCCCGGTTCTGCTTCCACTGCTCGACGAAGTGGCGCGGTAGCGGCGCCGGCGCGAATCTCGCGCTTCCGTCGATGCCTGGCCCTTCGAGCCCCAGCCCGTCACCCGCCGACAGGCTCGTGACCTGCAGGATCAGCGTGGTCGATCGATCAGGGTATTCCTGCGTGCCCTGCGCGAAATTCTCGAGCGCGATCAGGCTTGCCGGATCGGCGACGAGGGCGAAATGCGCATCGGCCGGCGTATCGGCGAGCGGCACGCCGGTGTGAAAGCCGAGCCAATTCGCGACCACCGGCGTCTGCCTCAGGGACGCATCTAGCCAGAGCGGCGTGTCGTTGTCGCAGAGCGTCAATGCGATTGCCGCGGCAATCGGCGACAGGGGAGGCGGCGGCAGGGTATCCGCCTTCGCAGGCTGCACCGTGCCTGGCCGGGCCATCGCGTCCATGACGGCCCGGAAGATCGCCTGCGCGTCGAAGACGGGATTGGCGAAACCGCCAGCGATGTGGTCGGCGGTACTATTGGTGACCGGCATCAATCCTCTCCGCGTACCATGGTGAAGAAATCGACCTTCGTGGCCGCCGTCTCGGCGCGGCGCTTCACATCCGCCTCTGCCTGCAGTCTGCGCAACGGCGCGACGATCTTCTCCTCGACCGTCGCGCGCATGTCCTCGGCGCACCAGGCCGCATCAAGAATGGCGGCGAGCCGCACCTTCTCCTTGTCGCGGCCGAGCGCGTACGCATGGCCGATCTGTCCGGAAGGTAATTGCACTGTTGCGCGGGTTACGGTCGCCTCGCCGGTGTTGAAGGGTGCTCCGCCGCCGCCGATCCTGCCGCGCACCGTCACCAACCCGGTTTCAGGACCGCGCAGAAGCTTCGCCTCGAGCGGCAGACCGGCAACTTGAGCGAGATCCCGCAATTCGTCGCGCGATGCTTGTGCGAAGGCGGCCATGGCGGCCTTGCGCGCAGCGTTGACCTTGCGTTCTTGTCCTCGTTCCATTGGCATACCACGTCTCAAAATTTGTCTATTGATATAGACAAGCATACAAATTATACATGATAGCTATCGCGTGTCGATGACGGCAGCATGACAGGACGCTGAAAAGGTGGCGAAAGCGGCAGGAAGAGTGGAGCGGCGCAGCGGCATCGCGCTTTGGCGTCAGATTGCCGACCGTATCCGGCTCGCCGTCGGTTCCGGCGAATTCGCGGATCGTTTGCCGCCTGAAATGACGCTCGCCGAGCGTTTTGGCGTCAACCGCCATACTGTGCGCGGAGCGATCGCGGCGCTGGTACAGGAAGGCGTCTTACGCGCTGAACAGGGCCGCGGCACTTTTGTCGAAAGACGGCGGCGGTTTTCCTACCCGATCGGGGCAAGGACCAGCTTTTCCGAGGGACTGCGGGGACAGGCGAAGGATCGGCGCGGAGTTCTGCTTAGCCACACATTGGAGGCCGCCGACAAGCGGACGGCCAAAGCGCTCGGCATTGCCGACGAGGCGAAGGTGGTGCGGCTGGAGACTCTGGCCGAGGCTGATGGGCGGCCGGTCTCCAGGGCGACGATCTTCTTCGATGCAGCGCGGTTTTCCGGCATCGAAAAAGCCTATGCGGAAAGCGGTTCGATCACCCTCGCACTGAAGAGTTTCGGGGTATTGGACTATTTCCGCGATTCGACATTGATCTCGGCGCGCCACGCCAGCGATGCCGACCTCGCCGATCTCCGTTTGTCTCCCGGCGCCATCGTGCTGGCGACGGTCTACATCAACGTCGATGCGGACGGTCGGCCGGTGCAGTTCGCCGAGACCCGCTTCGCCGCCGATCTCGTCGAACTCTCCGTCAACTGACCGCTTGGCGGCTATCAGAGCTTTGAAAAGACCGAATCCACTGCCTCGGCGGTCTTCGCGACCACGATGTCAGCCTCCTCCTTGCTGAGGCAGAGCGGTGGCGCGAAGCCGAGTATATCGCCCTGCGGCATGGCGCGGCCGATGACGCCGCTCGCCGCCAGTGCCGTAGCCACCTGCGGACCGATCTTCAGCGCAGGATCGAAGAAGACACGATCGTCGCGGTCGGCGACGAACTCGACCGCTGCGAGCATGCCGTCGCCGCGCACCTCACCGACATTTTTATGTCCGCCGACCGCCTTCTTCAGCTCGGCACGGAAATAAGCACCAGTCTCTCCGGCATTCCGCACGAGGTCCAGCTCATCGATGAGTTCGAGATTGGCGACTCCGGCCGCCGCGCAGATCGGATGAGCCGAATAGGTCCAGCCATGGCCGAGGCTGCCGAGCTTGTCCGAACCCTCGACCAGCACCTTCCAGACCTTGTCGGAAACGATGACGCCGGAAAGTGGCGCATAGGCGGAGGTCAGTCCCTTGGCGATGGTGATCAGGTCGGGCTTGATGCCGTAGTGGTCGGAACCGAACATCGTGCCGAGCCGCCCGAAGCCGGTCACGACCTCGTCGGCGATGAGCAGCACGTCGTATTTCGCCAGCACCGCCTGGATCTTCTGCCAGTAGCCGGCGGGGGGGGGGCC
>JAEYXI010000251.1 GCA_023428515.1 Pseudomonadota bacterium
GTGGAATCGATCACCGACAAGGAAGGCCACCTCGAGCGTCATGTGTGGAAGCCGGTCGAGCGCATTCTTGCGGTCGCCTACGATACGCCTGTAGTCGGCTGGCGTGGCAATCGGGTGAACACGCTGAGGCTGTGGTCGTCGATGGCGATCGCCCCGATCCTGCTCGACGCCTTCAATGCGGGCGACCACATCGGCGCGCTGCGCGAAAGCAACAAGGCTGAAGCTCTGTCGCGCGTCCTCTATCCGGCGGATTCGACCCCGGCGGGACAGGAACTGCGCTTGCGGCAGGAATATTTCTTCTCGACCGCCTCGCTGCAGGACATCGTGCAGCGGCATCTGAGCCAGTTCGGCGAATTGCTGTCGCTGCCGGAGAAGGCGGCGATCCATCTGAACGACACCCATCCGGCCGTGGCTGTGGCAGAACTGATGCGGTTGTTCATGGACGTGCACAGCGTCGACTTCGACAAGGCCTGGGACGCGACCAAGCGGACCTTCGCCTACACGAACCACACGCTGCTGCCCGAGGCGCTGGAAAGCTGGCCGGTATCGTTGTTCGACCGGCTCCTGCCGCGCCACATGCAGATCATCTACGCGATCAATGCGCAGGTGCTGCTCGAAGCACGCTCCAGCGGCCGCTTCAACGACGAGCAGATCAGCCGCATATCGCTCATCCAGGAAGGCAACGAACGACGCGTTCGTATGGGCAACCTGGCCTTCGTCGGCTCCCATTCGGTCAACGGCGTCTCGGCGCTGCATACGGAGCTGATGAAGGAGACGGTGTTCGCCGACCTGCACAAGCTCTACCCCGACCGCATCAACAACAAGACCAATGGCATCACGCCGCGCCGCTGGCTGTTCCAGAGCAATCCGGGCCTCACGGGACTGGCCCGCGAGGCGATTGGCGACAAGTTCCTGGACGACGTTGCCGAGTTGAAGAAGCTCGAAAAACTCGCAGACGATGCGGCGTTCCGCGAGAAATTCGCCGCTGCGAAACGGGGCAACAAGGAACGGCTGGCCAACTTCGTCTCGGGCCGTCTTGGCGTGAAGCTCGATCCGTCGGCGCTGTTCGACATCCAGATCAAGCGCATCCACGAGTACAAGCGCCAGCTCCTCAACATAATCGAGGCGGTGGCGCTCTACGACCAGATACGCTCGCATCCCGAACGGGACTGGATGCCTCGCGTGAAATTTTTCGGAGGCAAGGCGGCGCCGAGCTACCACAACGCCAAGCTGATCATCAAACTCGCCAACGACGTGGCGAAGGTCATCAATCGCGACCCGGCGGTGCGCGGGCTGCTCAAGGTGGTGTTCGTGCCTAACTACAATGTCAGTCTGGCCGAGATCATGATGCCGGCGGCCGACCTGTCGGAGCAGATCTCGACGGCCGGCATGGAGGCATCGGGCACCGGCAATATGAAGTTCGCGCTCAACGGCGCGCTGACGATCGGCACGCTCGACGGCGCCAATGTCGAGATCAAGGAGCATGTCGGCGACGACAACATCTTCATCTTCGGCCTCACCACCGAGCAGGTCGCGGAGCGCCGGGCCGGCGGCTATGACCCGCGCGGCGTGATCGAGAGTTCGCCGGAGCTTTCGCAAGCGCTCGCCGCCATCTCGTCGGGTGTGTTCTCGCCTGATGATCCGCAGCGTTATCGCGAGCTGATCGACGGGCTCTACCAGCACGACTGGTTCATGGTCGCCGCCGATTTCGACTCCTATGCGTCGACCCAGCGCGAAGTCGAGGAGGTCTGGCGCAATGGGCCGGACTGGTATGCGCGGGCGATCCGCAATGTCGCGCGTATGGGCTGGTTCTCTTCCGACCGCACGATACGCCAATACGCGAAGGAAATCTGGAACGTTGCGTCATGATGTGATTGCATGAAGCCAGCCACGACAGAGCTGCCATGCGCAGGGAGGATCGTCGGGATATGAAAAAGCCGCGCGCAGCCGCCGCGACGAAGGCCCGACCCTTTGAGGCAGCATCCGGCGATGTCGAAGCCATCGTGGCCGGCGTTCACGGCAATCCCTTCGCGGTGCTTGGCGTCCAGGAAGCGGTGAACGGGTTTGTCGCCCGCTGCTTCGTGCCGAATGCCGAAGCGGCGACAGCCTTCACATTGGACGGTAGGGAAGTCGGCACGCTGTCGCGCCGCGATGACGCCGGCTTCTTCGAGGGCGTGGTCGATATCATCGAACGCCAGCCGCTCCGTTATAGGCTCAGCAACGCCGGCGGCGAATGGTGGATGACCGACCCCTATTCCTTCGGTCCCGTGCTTGGCCCGATGGACGATTATTATATCGCCGAGGGCTCGCATCTGAGGCTGTTCGACAAGCTCGGCGCGCATCTCATCGACCATGAGGGCGCGCGCGGCTTCAACTTCGCTGTCTGGGCGCCGAATGCGAAGCGCGTCTCGGTGGTCGGCGAGTTCAACGACTGGGACGGCCGCCGCCACACGATGCGGAACCGCCAGGACACCGGAATCTGGGAAATCTTCATCCCTGATCTGCCGCCCGGCAAGGCCTACAAATACGAGATCGTTGGTGCGCAGGGGCAACTGCTCCCGCTGAAGGCCGACCCCTATGCAACGCGTTCGGAACTGCGGCCGGCGACCGCATCCGTGACGGCGTCACCGCTGTCGCACGAATGGGGCGACGAGGCGCACCGCGCCTTCTGGCGGTCGGCCAATCTTCGTCGCGAGCCGATCTCGATCTATGAGGTTCATGCAGGCTCGTGGCGGCGTCATGATGACGGCTCGTTCCTGTCCTGGGACGAACTGGCGGACCAACTCATCCCCTATGTAGTCGAGACCGGCTTCACCCATATCGAATTCATGCCGATTTCCGAATACCCCTTCGATCCGTCCTGGGGCTACCAGACGACCGGCCTGTTCGCGCCCACAGCCCGCTTCGGCGAGCCCGAGGGGTTTGCGCGTTTCGTCGACGGCGCGCATCGCGCGGGCATCGGCGTCATCCTCGACTGGGTGCCGGCGCATTTCCCGGTCGACGAGCACGGGCTCGCCTGGTTCGACGGCACCGCTCTCTACGAGCACGCAGATCCGCGCAAGGGCTTCCATCCCGACTGGAACACAGCGATCTACAAT
>JAEYXI010000086.1 GCA_023428515.1 Pseudomonadota bacterium
GAACCGAAGGGGCCGGCCGCTCGATGCGGATGAGCTCGACCGACGCCGGCGCGATCCTGCGTTTCCTCGACATCTACGAGCATATGGAGGGCGGCACGATCGACCTCTCCCTGACCGGCGGCGCGGATGGACCGATGTCGGGGCAGGTCGACGCGCGCAATTTCTTCCTGGTCAACGAACCGCGCTTGAGCTCGATCGTCTCGACCACGCCTCCCGGCGGCGACAGGAGCCTCAACCAGGCGGTCAAGCGCGACATCGACACGTCGCGCGTCGCCTTCGAGCGCTGCTATTCTCAGATTGAGAAGGGGCCGGGCTATCTCAGCCTGTCGAACGGCATCCTGCGCGGGCCGCTGGTCGGCGCGAGTTTCCAGGGCATGCTCTACGACACCAAGGGCAACATGGACATGACCGGCACCTTCATGCCGGCCTACGGCCTCAACCGCATCTTCGGCGAGATACCGATCATCGGCGCGCTGCTCGGCAACGGTCGCGACCGCGGGCTGATCGGCGTCACCTTCAGGTTGGAGGGCGACGCGGATGCGCCGGGAATCCAGATCAACCCGCTGTCTGTCATCGCGCCCGGCATCTTCCGGTCGATCTTCGAGTTCCGGTGAGGGCGGTCGAGCCCGCGTCGCCTTTCCGTCTATGATGGAATGCGGGCGATGACCTTGATCTCGAAATCGAAACCGGCCAGCCAGTTCACACCCAACGCCGTGATATTGTGCAGAGGGTCCTGCCTGAATACGCGATCCCTGACTTCCAGGACGGTGTCGATCTGGCTTTCGGGATCCGTCATGAAGATCGTCACGTCGACGATGTCGTCGAAGGTTGCGCCGGCACCCTTCAGCGTCTCTTGCAGATTTTCGAAAGCGAGTTCGACCTGCTTATTGTGGTCGGGTTCGGGTGAGCCGTCCTGGCGGGCGCCGACCATACCTGAGACAAAGAGAAGATCACCCGACCTGATGGCGGGCGAATAGCCATGCGCCTTGAAATTGGCGTGTGGACGCTCGGGAGAAATTGCCTCGCGCTTCATGTTGAAAACTCCTGTGAGGGATAGCTTGTGTCTCCCGCCATTCGGGACACACAGGACAGCAGCGTAGTACTCGCATACGCGGCGTATGCGAGTACGTATGACCTATGCTGCGTATTTCAACCTTCGGACGTGAAGATTCTGCCTGCCAGTTCAGTTCGGTCGAACGAGCACGTGCCGCTTCTTGCCGAGCGACAGCTTGATGACTCCGTCGCCGCTGACATCGGCGTCGCCCACGATCCTGCGCTCGTCGGAGACTGACTGGTCGTTGATCCGCACCGCGCCGCCCTGCACGTGACGACGCGCCTCGCCGTTGGAGGAAGCGAGGCCTGCCTTCACGATCAAGGTCAGCAAACCTATTCCGGCCTTCAGGTCCGCCTCCGGGATATTGACTGTCGGCAAGGTGTCGGCGGTCACGCCTTCCTCGAAGGTCTTGCGCGCCGTTTCCGCCGCCTGCTCCGCCGCGGCGCGGCCATGCAGCATCGCAGTCACTTCGGTGGCCAGCACCTTCTTTGCTTCGTTGATCTCCGATCCGCCGAGTTCTGCCAGCCGTGCGATCTCGTCGAGCGGCATCGCCGTGTAGAGCTTCAGGAACCGCTCGACGTCGGCGTCTTCCGTGTTGCGCCAGTATTGCCAGAAGTCGTACGCGCTCAGCATGTCGGCGTTCAGCCAGACGGCGCCGGTGAGCGACTTGCCCATCTTCGCGCCCGAGGACGTCGTCAGCAAAGGCGACGTCAGCGCGAAGAGTTGCGGCGTTTCCATCCTATGGCCGAGGTCGATGCCGTTGATGATGTTGCCCCACTGGTCCGAGCCGCCCATCTGCAGCCGCGTGCCGTAGCGCTTGCTCAGCTCCACGAAGTCGTAGGCCTGGAGGATCATGTAGTTGAACTCGAGGAAGGAGAGCGACTGATCGCGATCCAGCCGGAGCTTGACGGAGTCGAAGGAGAGCATCCGGTTCACCGAGAAATGGCGGCCGACGTCACGCAGGAATTCGAGATAGTTCAGCTTCACCAACCAGTCGGCATTGTTAACCATCAGCGCGTCGCGTGGTCCTTCGCCGAAGGTGAGGTAGTTCGAGAAGACCTTCTTGATGCCGTCGATATTCTCCTGGATCGTCTCGACCGTCATCAACTTGCGCGCCTCGTCCTTGAAGGACGGATCGCCCACCATGCCTGTGCCGCCACCCATCAAGGCGATCGGGCGATGGCCGGTCTTCTGCATCCAGTGGAGCATCATGATCTGGATGAGGCCGCCGGCATGCAGGCTGGGTGCGGTCGGGTCGAATCCGATATAGGCGGTAACCGTCTCGGCCTTGAACAGCGCATCGAGACCTTCCGGGTCGGAGATCTGGTGGATGAAGCCGCGCTCGTCGAGGACGCGCAGGAAATCGGACTTGAAGGCGGACATTTCGTTTTCCCGAGAGATCGCCAGCGGCGTTGGCCGCGATGGCAAGTATGATCGCGGGCGTTTAGCATCCGGCGGCGGGGAATCACAAGAACGGCGGCGAAAATGACGACACTGCGCGCGCTTGGCCTGATGAGCGGCACCTCGATGGACGGCATCGATGTCGCCGCACTCGAGACGGACGGCGAGACCGTCGCCGCCACCGGACCATCA
Organism: Pseudomonadota bacterium; assembly: GCA_023428515.1. Next base: position 2,648 of record JAEYXI010000086.1, read on the forward strand.
CTGTCCGTACCCTACGAGGCTGCATTCCGCCGGCGCATCGAGGCTGCGCTCGATACCGCGAAGTCGATCGTGAAGCGCGAGCAGCGGCCGGGCGATCTGGCCGACCTGGAGCGCGAGATCACGCTGCGCCACGCACAGGCGGTGCGCGATTTCCTCGCCGCCGCTCCAGCCCCGTGGCGGAAGCTTGACGTCGTCGGCTTCCACGGACAGACGATCCTGCATCGTCCTCATCTCGGCCTGACGGTGCAACTCGGCGACGGTGCGTTGCTCGCGCAGGAAACCGGTATTGCTGTCGTCCACGACATGCGCGCGAACGACATGAAGCATGGAGGGCAGGGCGCCCCGCTCGTGCCTGCCTATCACGCGGCGCTCGCACGCTCGCTGCCTGCTGAGTTCGCCGAAGAATATCCGATCGTCTTCGTCAACATCGGCGGCATATCCAACATCACCTATGTGCCGCGCGAAGGCGATCCGATCGCCTTCGACACAGGACCCGGCAATACTTTGATCGACCAGTGGGTAGCGCGCGAAGGCGGTGTGCCGTTCGACGCCGGCGGCGCGATCGCTAGCGAAGGCGGTGTCGATCACCAGGTAGTCAGGCGTTATCTTGACAACAAGTTCTTCGAGAAGAGCGGTCCGAAATCACTCGATCGAAACGACTTTACTTTGGACATCGCGAGAGGGCTCGAACTCGCAGACGGAGCGCGCACGCTGGCTGCGGTGTCCGCGGAAGCGATCCTGAAATCGACAGATCATCTTCCCGAGATCCCCGCGCTCTGGATCGTGTGCGGCGGCGGCCGCAAGAACCCGCACATCGTCGGCGATCTCAGGGCCGGCGCGGAGAAGCAGAACGCGAAAGTCATCGTCGCGGAAGACGCTAAGCTCGATGGCGATGCGACGGAGGCGGAAGCCTGGGCTTATCTCGCGGTGAGGTCGATGAAGAAACTGCCGCTCACATTCCCGACGACGACGGGATGCCGTGAACCGGTGACAGGCGGCGTGCTGAACAAACCGAAGGGCACATAAATCAAAAGGCGCGAGGTAGAACCTCGCGCCTTCTGAACTGCGCAGCAGAGCTGCGGAGATTTTACTTCTTCGCCGGAGCCTTCTTGGCAGCAGGCTTCTTCGCAGCAGCAGCCTTGGCCGGAGCCTTCTTGGCAGCAGGCTTCGCAGCCGTCTTCTTGGCAGCGGGCTTCGCAGCAGCTTTCGCGGCTGGCTTCTTGGCAGCAGCGGCCTTGGCCGGAGCCTTCTTGGCAGCAGGCTTCTTCGCAGCAGCAGCCTTGGCCGGAGCCTTCTTGGCAGCAGGCTTAGCCGTCTTCTTTGCCGCGGGCTTCGCAGCAGCTTTCGCAGCCGGCTTCTTGGCAGCGGGTTTTTTGACGGCGGGCTTCGCCGTCGCCTTAGGCTTGGAGGCCACCGCGGCCATTACTTTCTTCGTCTTCTCAGTCTTGCTCACTTGCATTCCCCCTCGTCTAGGGATTGTGATTCGTCACGTGTGGAGCCTGACATGCAGTAAGTCGGCTGTCGAGTAGTTGTAGAGCACTCGACAAAACTTTCCACCATGACCGCGGCAACAAGGTCACTGAAGTGCAATGCCGGACATTATTGACGTGAGTGCGAGTGACGCTCGCGACGTGCGAGCGAGCGTCATTTAGCGCAGACGCTTCGGACGAGGATCAGACAACTCGCCTGCGAGACGACGGTCGAGATAGTCCGCGCACTCATCGAGGAGAAGCTCGGAGTCATTCGAGAAGAAATGGTTCGCGCCGGGAAGAGTCTTCTGCGTGATGGTGATGCCCTTCTGCGTGTGCAGCTTGTCGACGAGAC
>JAEYXI010000282.1 GCA_023428515.1 Pseudomonadota bacterium
CGTGTATTCCTGCCGATCATGCCCCCTTGCCTTCCTGTGCGATCGCCCATTTGTTGAGGGGTGGAGGACCGACCATGAATCGCCAGCTTCTGACGCCCCGATCGAGCGAAGAAGTCGAGATCGTCCGCTTGAAAATTCCTGACGGCGACCAGGTGCCCAACAACCCCGGCCATCCGGCCGTCATCGCGCGCGATGCGCTCGGCGGCGAGCATGACGACCGCGCCGTCCGCGGCCTGATGGAGCACAACGGCTGGGGCGGGACGTGGACGTCGATTGTTTTCGACTATCACCACTTCCACCCGGATGCCTTCGAGGCGTTGGCAGTCGCGTCCGGCTCTGCAACGCTGATGCTCGGCGGACCGCAGGGCGATACTTTGGAGGTGCGGGCCGGCGACGTCATGATCCTGCCGCCCGGCTTCGGCCATCGTCGCCTCGCAATGCGCGACGGCTTCCGGATCTGCGGAGCCTATCCTCCGGGTCAGGAGAACTACACTGTCGTCGACGGCTCAAACGGCTACGACGACGCCATGCTCAAGCAAATCGCAGCAGTCGCAAAGCCGCGGACCGATCCGGTCTGGGGCGCAGACGGGGCGTTGCTGAGGGCGCTTCTCGGCAGCGCTTGACGACCTACTCCAGGTCGGCCTGGATCCAGCGCGGCGAGAGGTGGATGTCCATCGTCTGCAGCCGCCCCGGACCGAGATTGACGAATTTGTGCGGCAGGCCGGCGGGGCCAAGCACGGTTTCGCCGGCCTCGGCGTCGATCACCTCGTCGCCGACGAAGAAGCGGGCCCGCCCTTCCTGGACCACGAAGATCTCGTCATAGGGATGGACGTGGAGCTTCGGCCCGCGCCCGAGTTCGTCGGTGCCATAGGCAAGGACGGTAACCCGGGTGGCCAGGGCCTCGCCATTCACCGAGCCGCGATACGGACCGCCGAGCGTGCCGTCGAAAAGCTGTGCCTTGCCGGGCCGGCGGCCATCCGGCTTGATCGTCGCCGGATCGAAATCGTGTCTTGCCATGCTTCCTCCCTGGGTGCCGCCGGAAGATGGTCGACGGCCACCGCCATGGCAAGCGCGAAGACATCGCCGCGCCTCGTCCCGCCCGCCTGTCACGTCCCTGTCATCGGCCCGCGATACCCGCTTGCGAAACGCGCAAGGGGAGATTCGCCCGCCATGACCGACCTTTCCAGCGAGCTGGGCTTTCGCAGGAACCGCCAGCTCGGCAAGGCCGTGTACCAAAACCGGGCGCTTTCCAGGGCGGGCTTCTCCGAGCGGCTCTTCGCGCTTCTCTTCACCGGCCTCGTCTACCCGCAGATATGGGAAGACCCGGAGGTCGACATCGAGGCGATGGACCTGCTCGAAGGCCATCGCGTCGTCACCATCGCGTCGGGCGGCTGCAACGTGCTCGCCTACCTGACCCGCTCGCCGGCCCAAATCGACGCCGTCGACCTCAACAGGGCGCATATCGCGCTCAACAAGCTGAAGCTTGCCGCAGTGAAGCACCTGCCGGCGCAGAGCGACCTCTTCCGCTTCTTCGGCGAGGCAGGAAACCAAACAAACTCCGTCGCCTATGACCGCTTCCTCGCGCCGCAGCTCGACACCGCCACGCGCCGCTACTGGGAGAAGCGCAGCTGGCGCGGGCGCCGGCGCATCACGACTTTCGATCGCAACTTTTATCGTACCGGGCTGCTCGGCCTGTTCATCGCAGCAGGACATCGAGCCGCCAAGCTCTACGGCGTAGATCCGTCCGGCATCCTGAAGGCCCATGACCTGGCTGCGCAGCGCCGCTTCTTCGAAGAAGAGCTCGGCCCGATCTTCGACCGCAAGCTGATGCGGATGGTGCTCTCGAGGAAATCGTCGCTGTTCGGCCTCGGCATTCCGCCGGCGCAGTACGATTCGCTGATCACCTCGGGCGACGGCTCGATGGCGAGCGTGCTCAAGGCGCGGCTTGAAAAGCTCGCCTGCGACTTCCCGCTGAACGACAATTATTTCGCCTGGCAGGCTTTTGCGCGGCACTATCCTTCGCAGGGCCAAGGCGCCCTGCCCGCCTATCTGGACAGCACAAACTACGAGACGCTGAAGGCGAATATCGGCCGCGTCGCCGTGCACCATGTGAACTTCACCGAGCTGCTGGCGAAGAAGCCGGCATCGTCGGTCGACCGCTTCGTGCTGCTCGACGCGCAGGACTGGATGAGCGACGCGCAACTCAACGCGCTGTGGACCGAGATCACCCGCACCGCCGCGCCCGGCGCACGCGTCATCTTCCGGACGGCAGCGGAAGAGAGCTTGCTGCCCGGCCGTGTCTCGGAGGTGCTGCTGTCGCAATGGCGCTACGCCGAGGAGGAGTCGCAAAAATACCTCGCACGCGACCGCTCGGCGATCTACGGGGGCTTCCATCTCTATGTGAAGGCGTAAGGCGATGAGCGCGGCGGAGCATTCGCATGCCGAGCTGATGGATGGCGTCTATCGCTACCAGCGCCATGTCTACGATCTCACCCGCAAATATTACCTGCTCGGCCGCGACCGGCTGATCGACGGGCTCGACGTCCCAGCGGGTGGCAGCGTGCTGGAACTCGGCTGCGGCACCGGCCGCAACCTGGCAAAGGCGGCGCAGGCCTATCCGCACGCCGAGTTCTGCGGGCTCGACATCTCGGCCGAGATGCTGGAGACGGCGGCGGTCGCGATCGGCCGGCGCGACCTGTCGGCGCGCGTGAAACTCGCGCTCGGCGATGCATCGGATTTCGACACGAAGAGGCTGTTCGGCCTAGAGGGATTCGACCGCGTCTTCGTCTCCTATTCGCTGTCGATGATCCCGGAGTGGCGTCGCACCGTGACGGCGGCGCTCGACGCCGTCGAGGATGGCGGCTCGCTGCACATCGTCGATTTCGGCCGGCAGGAAGGGCTGCCGGGCTGGTTCAAGACGGCGCTGCGCGCCTGGCTGGCCAAGTTCCACGTCGCCCCGCGTGATTCATTGCGTGAGGTGCTTGAATCAGAATCGCGGCGCGTCGGCGCAAGCCTGCGATTCGACTCGATTTTTCGCGGCTACGCCGTCCACGCCGTCCTGACGAAGCGCTGACTTTCTTTCACTGAGCGGCCGGCAGCAGGCCGCCAGCATTCTCCGTCCACTTCACCGCCGCCGACACCAGCGCCTGCGGCCTGTATCCGAGCTTGGACGGCGTCAATCCCATGCGCACCACCACGAGCTTCTTCGACGGGATGACGGCGACCGACTGGCCGTCATGTCCTTCAAGCCAGAAGGTGTCTTCGGGCAGACCAAGATCGACATCGGCATCTGGACTGTCCGGTACGCCGCCTTGCGGTCCCCTGAGCCAAAGCTGGCCGCGTCCGTACGCTCCGTCCGAGGCGGGCGCTACCTCGCGCATCCAGGCGACGAAGCCTGATGGCAATATCGCCCTGCCGTCCCAGACGCCGTCCTGCAGCAGGAACTGGCCGAACCGCGCCCAGTCACGCGCGGTGGCGTAGAGATAGGACGAGCCGACGAAGGTTCCGCGCGCGTCCATTTCCAGGACGGCGCTGGTCATGCCGAGCGGCGCGAACAGCTTCGTGCGCGGCCAGGCAGCCGCCTCGCTGCCGACCCGGTCCTGCCACAGGCGTGAAAGCAGCGTGGTGGTTCCGCTCGAATAGGAGAAGACTTCTCCCACCTCGCCGGAGAGAGGCTTGGCAGCCGCATAGGACGCCATGTCGGACTCGAGATAGAGCATGCGCGTGACGTCGGTCACGTCGCCGTAGTCCTCGTTGAATTCCAGCCCGCTCGACATCGCCATCAGGTCGGCCGTGCTGATGGCGGCGCGTGCGTCTGTCCAGCCGGAGAACAACTCCCTGTCGTCAATAGCCATCTTGCCTTCGCCGACAGCCGTTCCGATGATCGCCGCCGTGATCGTCTTGGTCATCGCCCAGCCGAGCAGCGGCGTCTCGGCGGGAAACCCGTC
>JAEYXI010000296.1 GCA_023428515.1 Pseudomonadota bacterium
CACCGACATCAGCGGCGTCGGCGAGGACGAGGACGAGGCCTGAAACTTACCTGCGCCGGACATGTCCGGCGCAGATGCATCCAAGCCTTCGGCGGCCTCTCCCAAATAAGCGCGGCTTAAGGCTTGATCTTGCAATGAGGCGGCGCTAGAAGCCGCCACCTGATCTCTTCGCCGGAAACGGCGCCGGCTCTTGCCGGGTGTGGGGCCATAGCTCAGTTGGGAGAGCGCTTGAATGGCATTCAAGAGGTCGTCGGTTCGATTCCGATTGGCTCCACCATTTCCTTACTAATGCCGCCGCAGCCTTGCCTGCGACATTCTGCCCGCCGGGATGGCCGGCCTGTTTGCTTGAAAATCTCCCTGCGGCAATTATGTCACGAGCGTTGGCGCTCTTCCTCCTCCCCGAGCGCCTTCGTAGAACAGCCCGTCGGATCTCCTCCCCCGGCGGGCTTTTTCTTTTTGCGGATCGCGATCGCAATCTTCCCCACTCGGCAAGAAGCAGCAAAAGCGCTAAGATCACCTGGGATCTGAGGGGACGAACATCCATACGCTGCCGATAGCGCATCCCAGTGACATGCGGGCGATAGCTGCCGGCTCGCTGGCGCCTGCCTATGCAACCGCAGTGTTCTGCTGGCTTCTGTCGGCCGGCGTCTACATCGCGGCCAAATGGGTGGCGCCGGAAATGCCGCCTTGGGCGCTCTGTTTCTGGCGGCTGGCGCTTGCCTGCGCCATCTTGCTGCCGATCGTTCACCGTCATCACGGGGCGATGGCCGAGTTGCTGCGCTCGCGCGCGGTCGAAGTGCTGATCATCGGCGCGATCGGCCTGACGCTATGCCAGGGCATGATCTACACCGGGCTGAACTATACCGATGCGACGACCGCCGGCATCATCATGGCGCTGTCGCCGATCATGACCATGGTGCTCGCGCGATTTGTGCTCGGGGAACCGCTCGGCATCGCAAAAGCGCTCGGCGCATTGCTGGCCCTCGCAGGCATGGTGGTGATCGTGGCGCGTGGTGATCTCAATACGCTGCTCAAGCTGCAGCTTAATTCTGGCGAGCTCTGGATCGTCGGCAGCGCGCTCTGCTGGGGCCTCTACACGGTGCTGCTGCGCCGCTCGAAATTCAGCCTCGAACTGTTGCCGCTCGTCGTGCTGCTGCTAGGCGCGGGCGCGCTCGCGGCGCTGCCGTTCTATCTGTGGGAGCTTGTCCACGGCGAGCGCTCGACGCTGCACATGAACGGCCTCGTTGCGCTTGCCTATGTCGCGGGTCCCGGCGGCGCGCTGATGTATTATCTCTACAACAGAAGCGTCGAAACCCTCGGCGCCGGCCGCGCCAGCATGCTGCTTTATCTGCAAACCGTCTTCGTCGCCATCCTCGCTTACTTCTTCCTCGGAGAGAGCCTGCACGACTACGATCTCGCCGGTGCTGCCTTCATCGTTGCCGGCCTGGTGCTGGCAACCGCAATCAAGCCGCGGCCAAAGGCAGCCCGAGCGGCATGATCAGCCGCCTATTTTGCTGACGGCAAGCTTGTGTGGGAAAATCTGGCGCACCCGACAGGATTCGAACCTGTGACCTCTGCCTTCGGAGGGCAGCGCTCTATCCAGCTGAGCTACGGGTGCATGCCGGGCCATTCCGGCGACGTAGAGCCAGCGTGTCATAGCTGAACTGGCTCGGCGCTTCAACGACTTATAAATGACAGCCCAGCTTGCGCTTCAGCGCGAGATATTCGTCGATGAGCTGGTGGTAGCGGGTCGAGCCGAAGCTCGGAAAATGGCCGCCATGCACGATCGAGACGTCGAGCCTGCGCATCCTCTCTAGCGTAGCCAGATAGTCGCCGACGTCGGAATGATAGGCGTCGTCGATCAGCGGGCCGTCGTAGACGATATCGCCGGACAGGAGAATGCCGGTCTTCTTCTCGTAGAGCGCGATGCCGCCGGGCGAATGGCCGGGCGTGTGGATTACCTCGAAGCTACGGTCGCCGAGGTCGATCGCGTCGCCGGCTTCAAGAACGCGGCCGGCGGGCGCCGCCTCGATGTGATATCGTGACGACTCCCAGCCTTCCGGCGGCGCGATGAACATCTCCTCCGTGGCGTAGCGGTCGGCGAGCGTCCATTCGTTGCGAGGGTCGGCGAGGATCTTTGCCTCGGCGCGGTGAACGCAGCGGTCGGGGAATTCGTGGTGGCAGCCTATATGGTCGAAATGCGTGTGGCTCGCCACGCAAACGAGTTTGCGCTCGGATACAAGCGGCACATGCCGCCTCAGGCTGAAATGGCCGAGCCCGCTGTCGAAGAGCAGATCGCAGTCACGCCCACGCACATGCCAGATATTGCAGCGATAGAAGGGCTTGATCCACGGTTCGTGGATCAGCGTCACGCCGTCGCCGAAGCGGACGGTCTCGTACCAGCGCGCTGCGTCTATCGCCTCACTCGTCATCCCAGGCATCAGCGCGACAGGAGAACCATGTCGGCCGGGGCGGCATGCAACTCGACCGTATCGCCGACGGAGGCCGGCTGATTCGAGCGCAGCTTGGCGATGAAGGTGACCTCGGGGTTTTTGATCGAGACCGCCGATACGCGCTTGAAGCTGCCCTGGAAAACGACGTCGACGATCTTGGCTTCGCCGAGCGAGACAGACCCGCCCTGCGGCTCAAGCGTTATGTGTTCAGGACGGATCGCCAGCGACACATCGAAGCCTGGCTCGCCAGCCGCCTCGACCGACACCGGGCCGACCTGCGTCTCGATCCTGATCTCGTCCATGCCGAGATCCAGAACCTTGCCGGTGAGCAGGGTCGACTCGCCCATGAATGTGGCGCTGAAGCGCGAGGCCGGTCGCGAGTAAACCCGCTCCGGCGGCCCCTGATCCTCGATTTTCCCATGGTTCATCACGACACAGTGGTCGGCGAGGGCCATCGCCTCCTCTTGGTCGTGTGTCACATGAATGAAGGCGGTGCCGACACGCTTCTGCAGGGCCTTCAGCTCATCCTGCATCTGACGGCGCAGCTTCAAATCGAGCGCGCCGAGCGGCTCGTCGAGCAGGAGAACCGCAGGCTCGACGACCAAGGCGCGCGCCAGCGCCACGCGCTGCCTCTGCCCACCTGAAAGCTGATGCGGCATCTTGTTGAAGGAATCGGCCAGTCCCACCATCGCCAAGGCCTCGCGTGCGCGGCCGATGCGTCTGGCGCGCGCAGCACCGCGCATCCTGAGGCCGAAGCCGACATTGTTGCCGACGGAGAGGTGCGGAAACAGCGCGTAATCCTGGAACACGGTGGCCGTCGGTCGGCGTGCGGGCGGGATATGGGTGAAGTCGTTGCCGCGGATGAAAACGCTGCCTTCGGTCGGATGGACGAAACCGCCGAGGATCGACAGCAGCGTCGTCTTGCCGGAGCCCGAAGGGCCGAGGAGCACGGTATAGCTGCCGGGCTCGACCTTGAGCGACACCTCGTCCAGCGCCTTCTGGTGGCCGAAGCTGTGCGAGATTTTTCGGATTTCGACCAGCGGCCCAGACAGAGAACCAGTCATTGGCGGCTTCTCCGGAGGAAGGCGAGTTCGAGCAGCAGCGCGAGCACGATCGACACGCCGAAGACCAGCGAGCCAACCGCATTGGTGCGCGGGTTGAGGCCGGAGCGCAGCATGTTCCAGATCTCGACCGGCAGCGTCGTGTCGAAGCGGGTCAACAGGAAGGCGATGACGAATTCGTCCCAGGAGAAGGTCATCGACAGGAAGAAGCTCGCGAAGATCGCCGGCCACAGCACCGGCACGCTGACCAGCAACAGCACTTTCCATTCGGGAGCGCCGAGGTCGCGCGCCGCGCGCTCGATGTTCACCTGATGCTCGCCCATCTGGCTGTAGATGATGGCGAAACAGAGCGGCAGGTTGATCACCACATGGCCGATGCCGGCGGCGACGAGCGATTTCGAGACCCCTGCCCAGTTGAAGAGGATCAGGAGCCCCATGCCAATGATCAGGTAACTGACGGTGAGCGGCAGGGTGATCAGTCCACGCAACAGGCCGGAACGCGGCAGGTGATAGCGGGCAAAGCCCCAGGCGGCCAGGAAGCCGAGCACGACAGCGACGAGCGACGAGAAGAGCGCGACCAACACCGAATTGAAAAGCGCCGAAGTCAGGCGCTGGTCGGCAAGCACCGCCTCGTACCAGCGCAATGACGGTCCGGTGAAGGGCGGGATCGGGAAGGAGGTCGCCTGCAGCGAGAAAAGCACCAGCACGATGACAGGCAGGAAGATGAACCCGTAGATGGCGAGCGCATATGCCGATACCAGGATTCTGGTCAGAGCGCGCATGTCAGGCCCGCTCTATCTTCAGCCAGCGGGCGCAGAAGAGATAGGCGATCGTCACCACCGCCATGAGGATGATGGCGAGCGCGGACGCCAGCGGAAAGTCGCCACGCCGCCCGATCTGCATCATGATCAGCTGCGGCATCAGCAGCTCGTTGTTGCCGCCGAGTATCTGCGGCGTGATGTAGTCGCCGATGGCGAGCACGAAGGTGAGGAAGGCGCC
>JAEYXI010000321.1 GCA_023428515.1 Pseudomonadota bacterium
GCTGTACGTCTTCGTCAGGCTTTCGGCCGCCGCAGGAAGCGCTGCCGAACCGAGAAGGAATGTCGCGAGAAGCAGGCGAACCATGATTGTGCCCCGTTTCGCCAAGCTTGCGACAGCCGAAACCGCCGCGCAACGGAAATCGTCGAAAGCCCGCGGTTTCGTGATCCGTGGCCGGATCGGTCGATATACGCTGATCGAAGTCCATTGATTTTCGCTCACGCAAGCCGCATGGCTCAGCCGAAGTTCGGGCCGAGGTAAATGGCAGAGAAACGGTGGATGCTGGCGCATGGGCGCCATCTCGATCTCGGCGGCAAAGCGCTGGTGATGGGCGTGCTCAACGTCACGCCCGACAGCTTTTCGGACGGCGGGCTTTTCGGCACGGTCGAAAACGCACTGGCGCAGGCGCGGCTGATGATCGGGCAGGGGGCCGTGATCGTCGATGTCGGAGGGGAATCGACACGGCCCGGTGCGGAGTCGGTGACGGCGACCGAGGAGCAGCGGCGCGTCCTGCCTGTCGTCGAGGCTCTGGCGGCGGAAGGGTCGTGCCTGATTTCCATCGATACCTATCGCCAGGAAACGGCGCGGCTCGCGGTCGCGGCGGGCGCGCATATCGTCAACGATGTCTGGGGCGTGCAGCGCGAGCCCGATGTCGCCAGGCTTGCGGCGGAGACCGGCGCCGGACTGGTGATCATGCATACGGGGCGCGAACGCGAGAAGTTGCCTGACGTCATCGCCGACCAGTTCCAGTTCCTGAACCGATCGCTAGAGATCGCCGAGGCCTCGGGCGCGCGGCGCGAGCAGATCGTGCTCGATCCGGGTTTCGGCTTTGCCAAGGACCATTACGAGAACCTCGACCTGATGGCGCGCTTCGAGGAGTTGCACGGCTTCGGCCTGCCCTTGCTCGTCGGCACCTCGCGAAAGCGCTTCGTCGGCCATGTCACGGGCCGCGACGCCGACCAGCGGGACATGGGCACGGCGGCGACGAGCGTGATCCTTCGCCTCAAGGGCGCGGCGCTGTTCCGCGTCCACAATGTCGCAGTCAACGTGGATGCACTGGCTTTCGCGGATGCTATGCTGGAGCGCGAAGGGCGCCCGGCTTCCATATCGAGGTGAACGTTGTCGAATAGAATGAAGGAGCGGGCGTATCTGGGGCTCGGCGGCAATCTCGGCGACCCCGCGAGCTCAATGGGCTCGGCGCTGAGGATGCTTGACGCCGATCCGCTGACCGAGGTGGTTTCGGTCTCGTCGCTTTACCGGACGCCGCCCTGGGGAAAGACCGACCAGCCTGATTTCCTCAACGCCACGGCCGAGGTGCTGACCGGCCATTCGCCGCGCGAACTGCTCGACCTCTGCCTGGAGGCGGAGCAGAAGCTCAAGCGCGTGCGGCAGGAGCGCTGGGGCCCCAGGCTGATAGACATCGACATACTCGTCTTCGGCGACAGGGCGGTGCACGAAGAAGGGCTGGAGATACCGCATCCCCGCATGCTGGAGCGTGCCTTCGTGCTGGCGCCGCTGGCCGAGATCGCGCCTGACTTCGTCGCCGACGGGCGCACGCTGAAGGAACATCTCGCTGCGCTCGACACGGCAGGGATCGAGCGGCTGACTTCCGGCCGCGACTGGTGGCAGAAACCGGACTAGCCGGCCGTCAACCGGCGAAGCCGCCGCCTTCGAGGAAGGCCTTCTCCTCCGCTGTTGTTTCGCGGCCGAGTGCCGGGTTGCGATGGGGAAAGCGGCCGAAGCGCTCGATGATGTCGCGGTGTTCGATCGCGTATTTCATGTACTCTTCGGCAAAGAGCGCGGTTTGCTCGATGCAGAAGAGCTGGTCGTCGAGGTTCTCCGAATGCTCGAAAGGCAGGAGGAAGAATACCCTGAGGTTCTGATCCACGGCCTCCACGTGACCAGCCTCGATTGCCTTCCTGGCGAAATGGCGGGCGAGCGGATCTGTGGCGAACATGTGCGCCGTCCCTCGAAAGCAGTTACGGGGGAACTGGTCGAGCAGGATCATCAGCGCCAGCGCGCTTTCGGGATGATCCATCCAATGGTCGAGTTCGCGGCGCGCCGCCGCGAAATGCAGCTCGCGGAACCGATCATGGAAGCCGGCGTCGAATTCGGCGTTTTTCGTGAACCAGGCGTCCTCGCCGGCATGCTTCCAGAAATTCACGACCTCCGCCGCGCGCGGGTCCAATCCAGTCATGTCAGGCTCCTTCCTCGGCGGCTGCCCGCCCACCAAGCGCGTCGGCTGCGCCTTCGTTCATCGCCTGCCCGGGACGCTTAGGTGGCGTCAGCGGGGTCGGCGTCGGTTCGGGGATATTGCCCTTCATCAGGCGTCGACCCGCCTGGAGGCCGCCAGAGATCTGCAGCTCCAGCCGCTCGGCATCGCGGCGTCGGACGTCGGCGATGACCTCGGCGACCTCTTCCTGCTGGACGCCGAGCTTTTCGAGAGTGGCGCCGCCAAAGAGCAGGGCGGATTCGAAGGTCTCGCGTATCTGGTAGTCGACGCCTGCATCCATCAGGCCGATCGCCGCGCCGCGGTCATAGGCGCGCGCCAGCACCGGCACCAGCGGGAATTCGGCCTTCATGTTCTCGGCGATCCTGATGGCGGCTTCTGCCTTGTCGACGCAGATAAGTACCGCGCGGGCGCGCCCGGCCCCGG
>JAEYXI010000327.1 GCA_023428515.1 Pseudomonadota bacterium
GACGGCTGGCTGTGGAAGATGAAACTCGCCGACGAGAGCCAGCTTTCCGGCCTGCTCGACGAAGCCGGCTACAAAGCCCACATCGGCTGACGGATAACAAGATGACCACGGCACCCTACGCTTTCACGGATCGTCACATCGGCCCCGGCGACGACGACATCCGCGCCATGCTCGCCCGGATCGGCGTCCCCTCGGTCGAGACGCTGATCGACCAGGCGGTTCCGAAGTCGATCCGGCTCGGCCGCCCGCTCGACCTGCCGGCTCCGGCCACCGAGGCCGAGGCCCTTGCCGAGCTTTCGGCGACCATGTCGCGCAACACCGTCATGAAGAGCTTCATCGGCGCCGGCTACCACGGCGTGCAGGTGCCGCCGGTCATCCAGCGCAATCTGTTCGAAAACCCGGCCTGGTACACGGCCTACACGCCCTATCAGGCCGAGATCAGCCAGGGCCGTCTGGAAATGCTGTTCAACTTTCAGACGCTGGTGGCCGAGCTGACCGGCCTGCCGGTCGCCTCCGCCTCGCTGCTCGATGAAGCGACCGCCGTCGCCGAGGCCGTCGGCATCGCCGTCCGACACCACCGCGACAAGCGCAACAAGATAGCGCTTGCCGGCGTGCCGCTGCCCCAGACGCTCGACGTACTGCACACGCGCGCCGAGCCGCTCGGCATCGAGATCGACGGCGAGACCATCGATGAAAACACCGCCGCACTCGTCGTCTCCTGGCCGGACGCCAATGGCGTCTATGGCGACCACAAGGCCGCGATCGAGAAGGCCCGGACCGGCGGCGCGCTCGTCATCTTCGTTTCCGACCCGTTGTCGCTGACCGTCACCAGCCCTCCCGCCAGCCTCGGCGCCGACATCGCCGTCGGCTCCATGCAGCGCTTCGGCGTGCCGATGGGTTTTGGCGGCCCGCACGCGGCCTATTGTGCTGTGTCCGACAAGCTCACCCGCCTGATGCCCGGCCGCCTCGTTGGCCAGTCAGTCGACGCGCATGGCCGTCCCGGCTACCGCCTCGCGCTGCAGACGCGAGAGCAGCATATCCGCCGCGACAAGGCGACCTCCAACATCTGCACCGCGCAGGCGCTGCTCGCCAACATGGCGGCTGCCTACGCGATCTGGCACGGCCCCGCCGGCCTGCAGGCCATTGCCGGCCGCATCCATGCGCTGGCCAACAGGCTTGCCGAAGGCCTTGCCGCGGCCGGCGCGAAGGTGCTGGGCTCCAGCCGCTTCGACACCGTGACCGTCGAGGCCAAGGGCAAGGCTGAGGCCATCGCCGCCGAGGCTGAAAAAGGCGGCCGCCTGCTGCGCGTCATCGACGCCGACCATGTCAGCGTCGCCTTCGACGAGACCTCGACCGAGGCCGATCTGGAAGCCATCGCCGCCCTGTTCGGGGCCAAGGCCAAGGCATCCAGCGCCAGCAGCCTGCCGGGCAAGCCGCGCGGTCAGGAATTCCTGACCCAGCCGGCGTTCCACGAGAACCGCTCGGAAACCGACATGATGCGCTTCCTGCGCAGGCTGGCCGACAAGGACCTGGCGCTCGACCGTGCCATGATCCCGCTCGGCTCCTGCACCATGAAGCTCAACGCGGCGGCCGAGATGATGCCGGTGAGCTGGCCCAACGTCGCCAACCTGCACCCGTTTGCCCCCAAGGCGCATTCGGTCGGCATGCGCGCCATGATCGATGAGCTCGAAGGCTGGCTGGCCGAGATCACCGGCTTCGATGCGGTGACCCTGCAGCCCAACGCCGGCAGCCAGGGCGAATATGCCGGCCTGCTCGCCATTCGCGGCTATCACAAGTCGCGTGGCGAAGGGCATCGCAACATCTGCCTCATCCCCTCCTCCGCGCATGGCACCAACCCGGCCAGCGCCGCCATGGCGGGCATGAGCGTGGTGGTTGTCCACTGCACGGATGACGGCAACATCGACATCGAAGACCTCGAGGCCAAGGCCGCGCAGCACGGCGCCAATCTCGCCGCGCTGATGTTCACCTACCCGTCCACGCATGGCGTGTTCGAGGAAGGCGCCAAGGACATCTGCGCCATCGTGCACAAGCACGGCGGCCAGGTCTATTTCGATGGCGCCAACCTCAACGCGCTGGTCGGGCTCGCCCGTCCGGGCGACATCGGCGCCGACGTCTGCCACATGAACCTGCACAAGACCTTCTGCATCCCGCATGGCGGCGGCGGCCCGGGCGTCGGCCCGATCGGCGTCAAGGCGCACCTGCAGCCGCATCTGCCGGGCCATGTCGCGGAAGGTTCGGAGCACGCCGTGTCGGCAGCCCCCTTCGGCAGCGCCTCGATACTGCCCATCACCTGGATGTACATCCGCATGATGGGCCCGGCGGGCCTGAAGAAGGCGACCGAGATCGCCATCCTGTCGGCCAACTACCTGGTGGCGCGGCTGGGCAACCACTATTCGGTGCTCTACCGGGGCCGCGGCGGCCGCGTGGCCCATGAGTGCATCCTCGACACCCGCGTGCTCAAGGACCGTTCCGGCATCACCGTGGACGACATCGCCAAGCGGCTGATCGACTACGGCTTCCACGCGCCGACCATGTCGTTCCCGGTGGCCGGCACGCTGATGGTGGAGCCGACCGAATCCGAGCCGAAGGCCGAGGTGGACCGCCTCTGCGAGGCGCTGATCGCTATCGCCGACGAGGCAGGCAAGGTCGAAAAGGGCGAGTGGCCGGCCGACGACAACCCGCTGGTCAACGCGCCGCACACAGCGGCCGAAACGCTGGCCGACGACTGGCGTCACCCTTATTCGCGCATGGAAGCCGCCTATCCGACCGGCAATGCCGACACCTTGGTGAAGTACTGGCCGCCGGTCTCGCGTATCGACAACGTCGCGGGCGACCGCAACCTCGTCTGCTCCTGCCCGCCGCTCAGCGAATACGTCAGCGCGGCGGAGTAGAAGCGGCGTTTATCCTCGGGACATCCCGAACGCCGCCATCCTCGGGCTTGTCCCGAGGATCTGCTGCGGATTACCGTTAGCGAAGTGCGAGGCCCGAGGTTGCCGGTAATCGCCAGAGCAAGGCGGATCCTCGGGACAAGCCCGAGGATGACGGCCCTGAAAATGGTCAGCTGGCGAGGCGCAGCGTTCCGCTTTCGACCCGGTTGCGGCCGGCGCGCTTCGCGGCATAGAGGGCGTTGTCGGCGCGCGCCATCACATGTTCGATGACGGCGCCGTTGGTTTCGCCAAACGCGATCCCGGCGCTCGCCGTGCAGCGGAAGCGTTCGCCCTCCGCCGAAACCAGCTCGACGGTGGCGAAAGCATCCAGGATGCGCTGGGCGATGTTCCTGGCCTCCTTCAGCGAAACGTCGGTCATGATCATCGCGAACTCCTCTCCGCCGAGACGTGCCTTGGGATCGGTGGCGCGTCCCTGTTCGTTCAGGGTCCTGTCTCTTATACACATAAGAAGCTGCCGACGACTAGTCGAGTGTAGA
>JAEYXI010000366.1 GCA_023428515.1 Pseudomonadota bacterium
GTGCAGGGCGATGCGCACGGCGGCCGCCACCGCGGCCGCCAGCACCGGGGCGGTGGGCGTCGTGGTGTCGCCGAGGCGCCGGCCGATCGCGTCGGCGAGGGGGCCTTCCAGCTCCGTCGCGGCCTCCAGGAAGGCCTCGCGCAGGGGCGGCGTCGCGGTGACCAGGAAGCGCTCGGTGTCGCCCGGCTCGGTGTACCGCGCCAGGATCGCGCCGGTCAGGGCGTCGGCGAGGGAGGCGTGGGCGGGTGCCGCCGTGACCTCCTCGGCGATCCGCGCCTCCCGCTCGGCGGTGATGGCGGCGACGATCGCCTGCTCGCGGCTGGAGAAGTAGTTGTTGTACGTCCTCGCGGAGACCCCGGCGGCGTCCGCGATGTCGTCCACCCGGACGTTCTCGGGTCCGTGCTCCAGGGCCAGCCTCAGCGCCGCCTCGCGCAGCGCCGCCCTGGTCGCCTGCTTCTTCTGCTCACGCAGTCCGGTCCGCCTCGTCGTCACGCCCGCAGTCTCCCAGTTCCGCCACGCATCCGTGAAAATGCGTGCACGCAAACTTGCGTGCGCGCAATCTTTGCCCCTATGCTCGTATTCCGGCAGAGGCGACAGATGGGGACAGATTCGTGCGCGCCAAAGGCATTTGCTATGACACCGGCTTCCTCCGCCCTGGAAGCAACTCGCGGACGCGGTTCGATTCCGGCCTGGTCAGGAGAGAGCTGACCGTCATCCGGGACGACCTCCACTGCGACGCCGTCCACCTCACCGGCGGTGATCCGGAGCGCCTGGAGCTGGCGGCCCGTCACGCGGCCGACCTGGGGCTGGAGATCTGGTTCTCGCCCTATCCGTTGGAGCTGGGCACCGAGGAGATACTGCGGCTCTTCGCCGACTGCGCCGAACGGGCCGAGCGCATCCGGCGGCGGGGCGCCGAGGTCGTGTTCGTCACCGGCGTCGAGCTGAGCGTCATGAACCAGGGGTTCCTCGACGGTGCCGACACGGAGGAGCGCCTCACCTGGCTGCTGGCCGATCCGGAGCTGCGGGCCGACCGCATGGCGACGGCGAGCACCCGCGTCAATGCCTTCCTGCGTGATGCCGTGACCGTCGTCCGTGAACGCTTCCACGGCAGCATCACCTACGCCGCCATCCCCTTCGAAGGCGTCGACTGGAGCCCGTTCGACTTCGTGACCTACGAACTCATCCGCTCGGCCGAGGTCGCCGACCGCTTCCGCGAAGGCGTGCGCGGCCTCACCGCCCAGCGGAAGCCGGTCGCCGTCACAGGCTTCGGCACCGCTACCTGGCGAGGGGCGGGGGAGGTGGCACCGCGCAGCATGGAGGTGCTCGAGAACGACCCGGTGACCGGCGCCCCCCTCCGGCTGACCCGTGCCTGCGAGCGCGACGAGGAGGGCCAGGCGGCCTACCTCCGCGAGCTGCTGGAGATATTCGACAGTGAGGGCGTCGACAGCGCCTTCGTCTTCCTCTTCGCCCTCGACAACCTTCCGCACCGCCCGGACGGAGACCCACGCGACGACCTCGACCTGGCCAGCCTCGGCATCGTCAAGGTTCTCGAAGGCGGCTGCGGCGAGACCTATCCCGACATGCCCTGGGAGCCGAAGGCGGCCTTCGCGGCGGTCGCGGAGTGCTACGGAGGTGGGTGAGCGGGTAGCCGGCGCGACCGGCGGTGGTACGCGCGAAGGCCGCCCCTTCGCGGCGGAAGGAGCGGCCTTGATGTGGCGCGGGCTACCGGGCCCGTGGTGGCCGAGGCTCGTGCGGCCCTCGGCGCCGGCTCACTGGTAGGCGTAGAACCCGGAGCCCGTCTTCCGGCCCAGCCGGCCCGCGTCGACCATGCGCTGGAGGAGCGGGGGAGCGGCGTACAGGGGCTCCTTGTACTCGGCGTACATGGAGTCGGCGACCGAGGCGACCGTGTCGAGACCGATCAGGTCGGAGAGCTTGAGGGGGCCCATGGGGTGGGCGCAGCCGAGCTCCATGCCGTTGTCGATGTCCTCGCGGCTGGCGATGCCGGACTCGAACATGCGGATGGCGGAGAGGAGATAGGGGATGAGCAGCGCGTTGACGACGAAGCCGGAGCGGTCCTGGGCGCGGATCGCGTGCTTGCCGAGGAGCTTCTCCACGACGGCCTGGGCGCGGCTGATGGTGCCCTCGGAGGTGGTCAGTGCCGGGATCAGCTCCACCAGGCTCTGGATGGGAGCCGGGTTGAAGAAGTGGATGCCGATGACCTGGTCCGGGCGGCTGGTCGCCACGGCCAGCTTGACCAGCGGAATGGAGGAGGTGTTGGAGGCCAGGATGGCGTCCTCGCGGGTCACGACCTGGTCGAGGACCTGGAAGATCTCCGTCTTGACCTGCTCGTTCTCCACCACGGCCTCGATCACGAGGTCGCGGTCGGCGAACTCGCCGAGGTCGGTGGTGAAGGTCAGCCGCTCCAGGGTCTCGTTCAGCTCGTCCTCGGTGATCTTCCCGCGCGCCGCAGCCTTGGTCAGGGAGTTCTGCAGGCGGGTGCGGCCGATCTCCAGGGCCTCGCCGGTGGTCTCGGCGACCATCACGTCGAGCCCGGCCCGGGCGAGCACCTCGGCGATGCCCGCTCCCATCTGGCCGCAGCCGACTACGCCGACGCGTGCGATATCCGCCATCGAGTCCGTCCCTCGTGTCTCTCGCTGATCTTCGGACCGGCTACGTCCAGGGTGCGGACGTGCGCCTGAACGCTGAACGTTACTCCGGATGAGTGCTCCCGTGGCGAGGCGGGGCGTTCGCTCCGGCTCACAGAAAGCCCTATAGCGAAACAAGGAACTTAAAGGTGATGAAAGGTACGAAACAGATAAAGAGGGTGCGTGGAGTCCCGGGTATGCCGGTCTCGTGCGGGAAGGGCGGACCAGGTGATCGGCGGAGGCGGGGCGGTTCGGCTGTGAGTATCCGCACGCCTCGGTGCGGGATGGCGGGAGCCTTCGCGCGGCCGGGAGCAGTGGCGGTGCGTGACCGGGGCGCCGCACGGGG
>JAEYXI010000326.1 GCA_023428515.1 Pseudomonadota bacterium
TTCGACGCCGACGATTTCGGCGCCTTCCTGAAGCTGCTGCCGGACAAGCAGGACGGCGTGCCCCTCAGGCACGCAGTGGAAGTGCGCACCGACAGTTTTGTCGTGCCCGAATTCGTCGCGCTCTGCCGCGAGAACAACGTGGCGATCGTCTATGCCGACCACGAAAAGTATCCGGCGATCTCGGACGTCACCGGCGACTTCGTCTACGCCCGGTTGCAGACCGGCTCCGACGATGAGCCGACATGCTACGCGCCCAAGGCGATGGACGCGTGGGTCAAGCGCGCGAAGCTCTGGGCCGAAGGCAAGGCGCCCGACGACCTGCCCCGCGCCAACCCGGCGAGCGACGCGCCCGTCAAGCCGCGCGACGTGTTCATCTACTTCATCACCTCGGGCAAGGTGCGCGCGCCGCACGGGGCGATGGCGTTCATGGAACGCGTCTAGCCCGACACGGCACCACAGTACTCCTTTGAGCCGTTGCCTGCGTGTGGCCGGCGTGGCAAAATCTAGTCGGTGCCGTGCAGTCGGCCTTTCCTTCAAAATCGCCGATCGATCTCGGACGCCACGGCGGTTTGAGGGAGCCTGCCATGCCGAACTCCGGAGAACTGGGCAGCTATATTATCAAGGGCGGAGAGGAAGGGCGTGCCCGCCTTTCGGTGCTGGCGCGTGTCATGGCGCCAACGACCGAAGGCCTGCTCGACCGCTTCGAGCCGCTTGGCGGACTGACGGTTATCGACGCCGGATGCGGCGGCGGCGATGTCAGCTTCGAGTTGGCCGGCCGCATCGGCCCGGACGGCTGCGTGATCGGCTTCGACCTCGATGACACCAAGCTTGCGGCGGCGCGCGAGGAGGCTGGACGGCGGCAAGCCGCCCAAGTCGCCTTTCATAAAGGCAGCGTGGTCGAGAAGTGGCCGGCCGAAGAAGCCGGGCTTGTCTATGTGCGTTTTGTCCTGACGCATCTTCCGGTGCCCGAGGCCCTGCTGTTCCGGGCGATGGAAGCGCTGTCGCCGGGGGGCATGATAGTGGTCGAGGACATCGACTTCGAGGGCCACTTCTGCGACCCGGACTGCGAAGCCTTCTACCGTTTCACTGAACTTTACGCGCAGGCAGCGCGGCGGCGTGGCGCCGATGCGTTCATCGGCCGCCGGCTCGCCCGGATGCTCGATACGGCAGGGTTCGCCGATGTGGGTTCGTCGCTTGTCCAGCCATACGGCCGCTCGGACGATATCAAGGAGGTCACTTTGATGACTTTGGCCGCGATTAGCGACGCCGTCGTGGCTTCGGAACTGGCGACGGTCCAGGAGATCGCAAGCCTCAAGGCGGAGATCCAGGCGTTCGCCGCGCGCCCGGACGCGACGCTCTCCCTCCCGCGGATTTTTCAAGCATGGGGCCGGAAGCCCTAGCGCGGACTAGCCCGGGCCAGCCCCTTTCCCGTCGCGCCTCAGCCCAAAAAATCGCGCAACAAAGGTGGAAGCATATCCGGCAGATCTTCTGCAATCAGGCCTGGACCGAAACGCGACCCCGCCTCGGCATGCAGCCACACTGACGCCGAGGCCGCTTCGAAGGGCGGCATGCCTTGCGCCAGCAGGCCGGCGGTGATGCCGGCGAGCACGTCGCCGGAGCCCGCGGTCGCCAGCCATGGCGCGGCATTGGCATTGATCGCGGCGCGGCCGTCGGGCGTCGCGATCACCGTGTCGGCTCCTTTCAGGATGATCGTTGCGCCTGCGAGTGCGGCGGCCCTGCGCGCGCGATCTACCTTGGATGAACTCTCGTCGCGGGCGAGTTCCGGGAAGACGCGGGCGAACTCGCCCTCATGCGGCGTCAGTATGAACTGCGGCGCTTTCTTCGCCCGGAAGGCGCGGAAGAACTCCGCGCGCCGGCGAGACAGATGCGTCAGCGCGTCGGCGTCCAAGACGATGTGTTGTACCAGACCCGCGCCTGCCGCGATCAGCTTCAATGCGAAGTCACCGACGCTGTCCTGAAGCCCGATACCAGGCCCGAAAACAAGCGCGCCCGGCTTTCGCTCGCCAAGCCATTCAGCCGCCTCTTCCGGCGTATCTGTCTTGCGCAATATGATCGAGGTCAGATGTACCGCGTTCACCTGAAGGGCGCTGCCGGGAGACAACAGCGTCACCGCCCCTGCCCCGGAACGCGCCGCGGCACGCGCCGAAAGTCGGGCGGCGCCTGTCGCCGACGGGCCTCCGGAAAACACTCCGACATGTCCGCGTGCGTATTTGTGCGTGTCGGTGGCGGGTCGCGGGAAATTCTTGTGCCAGAGCGCGGGCGCATTCTCGAAACAGCTTGGCTTTATCGCATCGAGCACGCCGGGCTCGATGCCGATCTGGGCGACGATTGTCGTGCCGCAAAGTTCCCGTCCCGGCTGGAGGAGATGTCCCGGCTTCTTGCGGAAGAAGGTGACGGTCGCGTCCGCCTTGATCGCTGTATCCAGAACCATTCCACTTTCGCCGGAAACGCCGGAAGGCAGATCGATGGCGACCACCGGGGCATCCGACGCGTTGCACTTTGCGATTGCCCTGGCCGCATCGCCCTCGATCGCCTTCGACAGGCCAGCCCCGAACAGGGCGTCGACCACAGCCGACCCCGGCGCCGGCGAAAACCTTGCCAGCGGCTTGGATTTGATCGGGCATTCGGTGGCTGCGGTCGCAGCGTCTGTCCCTTGCTTCGGTCGGCCGAGCGCCCAGACACGGACCGGCATGCCGGCCTCCCGCAACAGCCTGGCGACGACGTAGCCGTCACCGCCATTGTTGCCGGGGCCGCAAAGCACTTCGGCTGCCGTGGCTCCGGGGTAACGATCAAGCACGATCGCGGCGACAGCAGTTCCTGCGCGCCGCATCAGTCCCATGCCGTCAAACGGTCCGGCGGCGATCGCCAACCGGTCGGCCTTGCCCATTTCCTGGGGCGTCAGCAATTCATGCATTGGGGATTGGCGCCGCTTCATACATGTCGTTGCGGTAGCATGAACCGCGCCACCCTCGGAATAGCCGGCAGAGATCGACTTTCAACTCTCTCTGCATATTAACTAGGCAAATTGCACAATATTTGAACTGCATGATTTGACGGCACCAGTCATGGATGCGTAAGAAATCGGCGGTTCCGGGCAGAAAGTGTCGTCCGAAATCAAACTTCTTTCCGGCGGGCAGCTTCCACGCAACGTTGCTGCGTTCCGGGTGGATTGGCACGGTTCGTGCTAGACGTTGCGCAAGCGGGGCCAAGCGCTCCTCATCCCGGTACTGGAGGCCATGACAAATGAAGAAGATCGAAGCGATCATCAAGCCGTTCAAGCTCGATGAGGTCAAGGAGGCGCTCCAGGAAGCTGGGCTGCAGGGTATCACCGTGACCGAGGCCAAGGGCTTCGGCCGGCAGAAAGGTCACACGGAACTCTATCGCGGCGCCGAATATGTGGTCGACTTCCTGCCCTAGGTGAAGATCGAGGTCGTGCTGGGCGATGATGCCGTCGAGGGTGCGATCGAGGCGATCCGCAAGGCGGCCCAGACTGGCCGCATCGGCGACGGCAAGATTTTCGTCTCGAACGTCGAGGAAGTCATCCGCATCCGCACCGGCGAAACCGGCATAGACGCCGTCTGATCCAACCGATATTCCAGCCACAACCAGGTCAACACAGCTCATCTAGGGAAAAAGACATGACCACAGCCAAAGACATCATGAAGCAGATCAAGGACAACGACGTGAAGTTCGTCGACCTGCGCTTCACCGACCCCAAGGGCAAGCTGCAGCATGTGACGATGGACGTCGTCGAGGTCGACGAGGACATGTTCGCGGACGGCGTCATGTTCGACGGCTCCTCGATCGCCGGCTGGAAGGCCATCAACGAGTCCGACATGGTGCTGATGCCCGATACCGATACGGTCCACATGGATCCGTTCTTCGCGCAGTCGACCATGGTCGTGCTCTGCGACATCCTCGATCCAGTCTCCGGCGAACCCTACAACCGCGACCCGCGCGGCACGGCCAAGAAGGCCGAGGCGTACATGAAGTCCGAAGGCATTGGCGACACGGTCTATGTCGGCCCCGAGGCCGAGTTCTTCGTGTTCGATGACGTCCGCTACAAGGCCGACCCTTACAACACCGGTTTCCAGCTCGACTCGACCGAGCTGCCGTCGAACGACGACACGCCCTACGAGACCGGCAACCTCGGCCACCGTCCCCGCGTCAAGGGCGGCTACTTCCCTGTTCCGCCGATCGACAGCTGCCAGGACATGCGCTCCGAGATGCTGACGGTGCTCTCCGAGATGGGCGTGCGCGTCGAGAAGCATCACCACGAGGTCGCGGCCGCGCAGCACGAGCTCGGCATCAAGTTCGACACGCTGGTGCGCAACGCCGACAAGATGCTGATCTACAAGTACGTCGTGCATCAGGTTGCCAACGCCTACGGCAAGACGGCGACCTTCATGCCGAAGCCGATTTTCGGCGACAACGGCTCGGGCATGCATGTCCACCTGTCGATCTGGAAGAACGGCAAGCCTACCTTCGCCGGCAACGAATACGCCGGCCTGTCGGAGAACTGCCTTTTCTACATTGGCGGCATCATCAAGCATGCCAAGGCGATCAACGCCTTCACCAACCCGCTGA
>JAEYXI010000390.1 GCA_023428515.1 Pseudomonadota bacterium
GCCGGCAGGCAGGTGAGGGGCGGCGCCGACCCTCAACACCTCGCGAGGCTCCCATGACCCGCCGCGCCGCCATCGTCACCGGGGCCAACCGTGGCATCGGCCTCGCCATCGCCGAGGCGCTTGCCGCGTCCGGCTTCGACATCCTCGCCGCCGCCCTTGCGCCCACCCCGAGCGAAGAATTGCAAGCCGGCGTCGAGCGCAACAACGGCCGGCTCGCCTATCGCCCCTTCGACCTTTCCGACCTCTCCACTCACGCCGCCGTCATCGAGGCCGCCGAAAAAGAGTTCGGCACCATCGACTGCCTCGTCAACAACGCCGGCATGGCCTCGCCAGTGCGCGGCGATCTCCTCGACCTCAAGCCCGAGAACTTCGACAAGGTGCTCGACGTCAACCTGCGCGGCACGGTCTTCTTCTCTCAGGCCATCGCCCGCGCCATGCTCGCCGCGCCCGCCAAGCCGGGCCGCTCCATCATCACCATCACCTCCGTCAGCGCCGAATTCGCCTCGCCGGAGCGCCCCGACTACTGCGTCTCCAAGGCCGGCCTTTCCATGTGGGTGAAGAACATCGCGCTGCGGCTCGCCGCCGACGGCATCTCGGTCTTCGAAGTCAGGCCGGGCATCATCCGCACCGACATGACGGCGGCTGCGACGGAAAAATACGATGGCCTGATCGGGGATGGGCTGGTGCCCTCGCGCCGCTGGGGC
Source organism: Pseudomonadota bacterium (assembly GCA_023428515.1). The sequence continues at coordinate 705 of JAEYXI010000390.1, forward strand.
GAGGCTCAGGACGTCGGCCTTGCCGTGGCGACCCTCGCCGCCGGCACGCTCGCCTTCGCCACCGGCTCGATCCTCAATGTCGACGGCGCGCTGTCGGTCAGGAGGCTGTGATGGCGAGTTGGCAGGACTTGGGTTCCTCGCCCCCGCGAAGCGGGGGAGAGGTGGCTCGCCGAAGGCGAGACGGAGAGGGGGTCTTCTCTCGACCACGCAAGCAATGCGAGCACTCGCATGACTGACTTCATCATTGTCGGCGGCGGCCCTGCCGGTTGCGTCCTTGCCAACCGGCTCTCCGAGGACCCCGGCAATCAGGTCACTCTGCTCGAAGCCGGCGGCGGCGACTGGCATCCGCTGATCCACATGCCGGCAGGCTTCGCCAAGATGACCAAGGGCATCGCCTCCTGGGGCTGGTCGACGGTCCCACAGAAGCACATGAAGGGGCGCGTCTTCCGCTACACCCAGGCCAAGGTGATCGGCGGTGGCTCCTCCATCAACGCGCAGATCTACACGCGCGGCAATGCGCGCGACTACGACGCCTGGGAGAAGGAGGAGGGGCTTGCCGGCTGGGGCTATCGCGACGTGCTGCCCTATTTCAAGCGCGCCGAGAACAACGAGCGCTACGCCAACGACTACCACGGCTATGGCGGCCCGCTCGGCGTCTCCAACCCTATCGCGCCGCTGCCGATCTGCGAGGCCTATTTCCGCGCCGGCCAGGAACTCGGCATCCCCTTCAACCCGGACTTCAACGGCGCATCACAAGAAGGCCTTGGCTACTACCAGCTCACCCAGAAGAACGCCCGCCGCTCCTCGGCCTCGGTCGCCTATCTGAAGCCCATCACCAACCGCAAGAACCTCACTGTGCGCACCGGTGTCATGGTCACCCGCATCGTCCTCGAAAAGGGCAAGGCGACCGGCGTCGAGATCGTCGCCAGGCCCGGAGCCCAGCCGGAGATCCTGCACGCCTCGCGAGAAGTCATTGTGAGCTCGGGCGCTATCGGTTCGCCAAAACTGCTGATGCTCTCCGGCATCGGCCCGGCCGATCACCTGAAGTCGGTCGGCATCAAGCCGGTGCACGATCTGCCCGGCGTCGGCCGGAATCTGCAGGACCATCTCGACCTCTTCGTCATCGCCGAATGCTCCGGCGACTTCACCTACGACAACTACGCAAAACTCCACCGCTCGGCCTGGGCCGGCCTGCAATACCTGCTCTTCAAGAAAGGGCCGGTGGCCTCGAGCCTCTTCGAGACCGGCGGCTTCTGGTACGCCGATCCGACCGCCGCGCAGCCCGACATCCAGTTCCATCTCGGCCTGGGCTCCGGCATCGAGGCCGGTGTCGAGAAGCTGAAGAACCCCGGCGTCACGCTGAACTCCGCCTTCCTGCGTCCCCGCTCGCGCGGCTCGGTCAGGCTGTCAGGCAGCGATCCCGCCGCCGCACCTCTCATCGACCCCAACTACTGGGCCGATCCCTACGATCGCGAGATCTCCATCAAGGGCTTGCGCATCGCGCGCGAGATCATGCGGCAGAATGCGCTGAAATCATTCGTCCAGCGCGAGGTGCTGCCCGGCCCGTCGCTTAAAACCGACGATCAACTCTTCGACTATGCCTGCAACAGCGCCAAGACCGACCATCACCCGGTCGGCACCTGCCGCTTGGGCCACGACGACCTGGCCGTCGTCACGCCCGACCTGAAGCTTCGCGGCATCGACAACCTGCGCGTCTGCGACGCCTCAATCATGCCGCGCGTGCCGTCCTCCAACACCAACGCGCCGCCCATCATGGTCGGCGAAAAAGGCTCCGACATCATCCTGGGCCGCGAACCGCTGCCGCCGGCCGTCTTCTCGCAGGGCCGCGCCGCTTGAATCAGCAGTGCCGCGATCGAGGCTGGGGGCGCCACGCTCCGGATACCAATGTCTGGTATTCCTGATACTATCCGCGTGTGGGGGGCCTTTTGCTGGGGAGCGGGGCCTATGTTCTGGCTTGGGATCGGTTTGGGATTGATGATTGGCATGGTGCTCGCGGTTGCCGGTATTTACTGGCTTGCCTCGATAGATCCGTTGCCGCACCGCAAGGAGTTGCCGCCGCCTTAAAGACATGATCCCGAAGCGTTAGCTTTCAGACGGTCATGCCCTGGGGCGGGGATCAAAGGTACTGGCTGACCTTCCGGCCGGCCTTGAGGAAGCGCACGGGGTTGAGCGCGTCGCCGTTGCGGCGCACCTCATAGTGCAGGTGCGGACCTGTGGAACGGCCGCTGCTGCCGACCTTGCCGACCACATCCCCGACAGCCAGTTCCTGCCCTTTCTTGACCAGGATCTTGCTCAGATGGCCGTAGCGGGTGGTGAAGCCGCCGGCGTGCTGAACCTCGACCATGCGACCGTAGCCGCCGTTCCAGCCGGCGCTGATCACTGTACCGGGCGCCGTTACGCGGGCGTCGGAGCCCATCGGCGCGCGGAAATCCATGCCGGAATGCATGGCCGGCGTGCCGAGCAGTGGGTCTTTGCGCACGCCGAACGGGCTGGAGAGGGAATGGCCGGGTGACGGGTTGGCAATCGGCATCCGGCGCGCTTCGGACTTCATTCTGTCAAGAAGATCAATCGCTTCATCGAGCTCTTTGACTTTGGTGTCGAACAGCGCGGGGTTGTCGATCGGCACCAGCGGCCCGCCTATGCCGCTCTTGCCATCAGCGATGTCCACATCGATACCGGCATCTTCGAGCACGTTCGAGATCGCGTCTGCCGTCTGGTAGGCGTCCTCCGCTAGTGCGTTGATGCGAGATATCTGTTCGGATTCGATCGAGCGCAGCGACTGGTTGATCGCAACGAAAAGCCTGTCGGCGCGGTCCGCCGAGGATTCGCCCGCCACCGTCCCGTCCCGTGTCGACCAGAAGGAGAAGGGGGTCTCCGCCGCGCTCGCAAGCATGGGCTGGCCTGAAGCGGCGCTATCGAGCGCGGCGCGCAGGTCCTGCTCGTCCGATGGCTTGTCCGGGGGCAGCGGGGCCGAGGCAGGCAAGGCCGCAGTGTCGCTCCCGAACCGATCGGTGATCGGCGCCAGGCGACCGTGGCGTTCGGTGAGCTGGGTCTGCCGTTCAATCAACTCGCCGACCTTCGTCTCCATCAGTTGCTGGTCGAGCATCTGCCGGCTGGTGATGCGGTCGACCTGCGCGCGCAGCGCCGAGATGCGGTCTTCGTAAGCCTGCTGCAGGCGTGCCTGCCGGGCCGTCGTGGCGTCGATCAGGTCGTCCCTGAGCACAAGGTAGGTCGTCGCGAGAAGATAGCCGATCGCCATCGCGGCGAAGGCCGAGCCGGTGAGGGCGGCCAGCCACGGACGGACCTGGAAATGGCGGATTTGGTCGCCGCGCGCGATGATGACCGTATGCGGCTCCTTGCGCTTGCCGAAAACGGTTGACCGATTTGCGTCTGCCACTGAACGAGCGCCCACACCGCTGAAGTTGCGATGGGGCGATTACACATCGTTAAGGTTAATAAAGCCCTTAGCGGGAAGTTGTTCAGGTGATTTCGGCAGGATGGCGGGGCAGGCAAAGCCCTCGCATCCGTCGTGGAGGCGAGGGCTCGGGGTTACTCAAGAATACGCGTACTGAATGGCTTGGCTGCCTAGTCCAGGAACAGCCAGAGCAGGATGATGATGGGGATCGGAATCCCGAGCAACCACAGAAGTACTCCGCGTAACATGTTGTTCTCCCAAGACGTTTTCAGTTCATGAAACGTCGCGGGCAAGGAATGGTTCCGCCTTCGGTCTAGCGTCAGAGCGCCTTCGCCGCCTCCAGCACTTCCTCGGCGTGGCCGGGAACCCTTACCTTCCGCCAGACGCGCGCGATCTTGCCATCGCGGTCGATGAGGAAGGTCGAGCGGATCACGCCCATGTACTTGCGGCCGAACATCGTCTTCTCGCCCCACACGCCATAGGCCTCGATCGCCTCGCGCGATTCATCCGCCGCAAGCGGCGTCGTCAGCCCGTGCTTCTTTCTGAAGTTGGCGTGCTTGCGCAGGCTGTCGGGCGAGATGCCGATGACGACCGCGCCTGCCTTGTCGAAGGCGTCGTGGTATTTCGAAAAGGCGATGGCCTCGGCGGTACACGTTTCGGTGTTGTCCTGCGGATAGAAGAACAGCACCACGATTTTGCCGCGAAGCTCTGTCAGCCGGACCGTTCCGCCGCCATCGGCAGGCAAAGAGAATTGCGGCGCGTCGTCTCCAGATGTCAATTCGGTCATGGCTATGCCCTTGATTGGGTTACATGAAAGGCCGCACAGATATAGTGTTGCGGCAGGAGTCGTCTACGCTGCAGCCGCAAGATAAGGAAAAACGGGTGGAGCGCGAACTATTTAGGCACGAGAAGATAAGGTTCCGGCGCGACGAGATTACCGATCTCGAAACTCTGCCGTCCGCCGGGACAGCGCCAAAGCCTGCCCGCAAATGGCTGCCGAAACGTGCCGCGAAAATCCTGCTCGGTATCGCTGGCGTCGTCGTCGCGCTTGTCCTGCTTGTGTTCGTCGCCGTCTATGCGATCGGCGTCTCCGGCATAGGCTCGGAGCGGCTGCGCGTCGCTGCCGAGCAGGCGCTGGAACAGGCCGCCGGCGTAGAGGTCGACGCTGCAGTCGGGCCGGCGCGCATCACCCTCGACGGCATGAGCCTGCTCGCGCTGGAGGTCGACGATGTCAGCCTGAAGCGCGCCGCCGACGGCGAGATGATCGCAGAAGCCGGAGCGGTGCGTTTCGGCGTACGCCTGCTGCCGCTTCTCTCCGGCGAAGTGCGTGTTTCCAGCGCCAGCCTGTCGGACGCCCGCATCATGCCGAACGGGCTGCGTTCGGGCGAAGGCGCCGACTTGCTGGCCGCCTTCCGCAACGAGCACGGCCTGATCGAGCCGGACCGCGTGGCGAAGTCCGTTTTCGCGTTTGCCCACCAGGCGTTGAATGCCGTGAGTTCCAGATCGCTTCGCCGCATAGAGCTCGACAATGTCGAACTGGTCTTGCCGGCCGGCGAGGGTGTCGTCAGCGTCCGCGTCGTCGAATCCGTCCTCGGCGAGGCCAGGGGCGACAGCCTGGCCCTCTCGTCGGAGCTGGAGGTGGGCGGCCGCGCCGTGGATCTCTCGGTCAACGCGACGCGCGACCACACGACCCGGCTGATCTCCAACCTCGAACTTGCGGCCGATGCCTCCGAACCCGAGGGGGCGGCGACAGGCGAGGCCAGCGCCAGCCGGCTTGGCGCCTTCGAGCTGGAACTCGCCGGCACTGAGGGGGCGGGTGCCACGCAATCGCGGCTCAGCGCATCGCTGAAGCTCGCCGATTCTGCGCTCGACCTCGGACCGCGAGGCATCATCGTTGGCGGCGTCGATCTCGCTGCGCGTTTCGTCGGCGGCGCCGACAGGGTCGAGGTCGAGCGGCTGCATATGTCGATCGGTCGGTCGGAGTTCGACTTCAGGGGCCTGGTCGGACCGCGTCCGCCAACCGGCGAGCCGGGCGATGCTGCCGCATACCGCTTCAACCTCGTCAGCGCTCGCTCGACCATCGCCCCGGAGGGATCGCCCGAGCCCGCCATGACCACTGCAATCCAACTCGCCGGAACCTACCGGCCCGTCGACAACGTGCTGTCGCTCGACAACATCGTCGTGAAGGGCGGGCGCGGCGAGGCGCTTGGCACTGCGGCGCTGCGCTTCGTCGCAGGCAAGGCGCCCGGCCTGTCGGTTGCCTTCAACGTGCACGACATGTCGGTGTCTCACGTCAAGCAGCTCTGGCCGTGGTTCTCCGCCCGCGGCGCCAGGAACTGGGTGCTCAACAACGTCTTCGGCGGCAGGGTGACTGACGGTCAACTGCAGTTCCGCGTGGAGCCGGGACGCCCCCCCGGCTCCAAGCTTCCGCTCACCGCCAACGAGTCGTTCGGGACGTTCCAGCTCGAGGACACGCGTTTCGATACGGCGGGGCTCATCCCTCCGGTTCGCGATGCAAGGGGCGCGGTCGACTACAGGGGCAATGACGTCGACATCACCTTGCAGTCCGGCACCGTCTATCTGACCAGTGGCCGAACGGTCGCGGCAAGCAATGGCGTCTTGAAGATCAAGCAGGCGAATGTGCAGCCAGTGGTCGGCGCGCTGGACATCGACGTTGCGGGCGACGCGCCTGCCGTTGCCGAACTCGCCTCCTACGACCCGATCAACGCCATGCGCCATGTCGGGCTGGTGCCGGATGACTTCACCGTCGGCGAGGTATCCGGCAATGTGAAGGCCGACATTCCCCTGCAGAAAGGCGTCGATCGGGACCGGCTCAACTGGCTCGTCGCGCTTGACTACAAGGATCTCTCGATCGCCAAGCCGATCGACGGCCAGGTGGTGTCGGAAGCCGAAGGCTCCATCGTCGTCGAGAAGACCAAGGCCGTGATCGCCGCCAAGGCCAAGCTCAGCGGCGTGCCGGCCGAGATTGATGCGGTCGAGCCGCTCGCCGCCACCAGCGACGCGGAGCGCAAGCGCCTGATCACCCTCGTCCTCGACGACAAGACGCGCGAGACGATAGTGCCCGGCCTGGGTACGATGGTGAAGGGGCCGGTCAAGGTCGCGCTCGACGCCAAGGGCGGTGGCCGACAGATGGTCGAGGCCGACCTCAGCGGAGCGCAGCTCAACATTCCATGGGCAGGATGGACGAAAGGGCCGGGCATTGCCGGCAATGTCAGCTTCCTGCTCGAGAACGTCGACGGCAAGTCGACGCTCTCGGATTTCAATCTCAGCGGCGCGACCTTCGGCATAGTCGGCTCCGTCGCGCTGTCGGGCGGCGATCTGTCGCAAGCGGATTTCAGCCGGGTAAGGCTCAACCGCAACGATGACGTGGCGATATCAGTCAAGCGGTCGGGCAAGGGTTACGCCGTCGACGTCAAGGGCAAGTCGCTCGACGCCCGCTCGGTGGTCAGGCAGTTCACGACCGACACCAGCACTGCCACCAAGGCCGCGGACAGCGGCTCCGTTTCGGTCAGCGTGGATGTCGACACCGTCACCGGCTTTCACGACGAGAAGCTCTCGAATGTGAAGCTCGAATATCGCGGCAAGGGCAGCCGGGTGGATCGGCTCGAAGTCGACGCCCTCGCTGGCTCGGGCGCCAAGGTCGCGTTG
>JAEYXI010000543.1 GCA_023428515.1 Pseudomonadota bacterium
CGGAGTTTTTTATAAGACACACACATGAACACGGCCGGAAGCAGGACGGGCGGACAGTTGATCGTCGAAGCGCTCGAAGCCAACGGCGTCGAACGCATCTTCTGCGTTCCCGGCGAATCCTATCTCGCCGTGCTGGACGCGCTGCACGACTCGCCGATCAAGACTGTCGTCTGCCGGCAGGAAGGCGGCGCGGCGATGATGGCCGATTGCGAGGGACGGCTTACCGGCAAGCCGGGCATCTGCTTCGTCACGCGCGGTCCGGGCGCCACCAACGCGTCGGCGGGCATCCATATCGCCAGGCAGGATTCTAACCCGATGATCCTCTTCATCGGCCAGATCGCCGGCCACGCCAAAGAGCGCGAGGCCTTCCAGGAGGTCGACTACAAGCGCTTCTACGGCGATATCGCCAAATGGGTGGTCGAGATCGACAATGCCGCGCGCATCCCCGAACTCCTGACGCGTGCCTTCGCAGTGGCGACCTCGGGCCGTCCGGGGCCGGTCGTCGTGTCGCTGCCCGAGGACATGCTGACCAGTGAAGTCGAGGCTCCAAACGCGCTGCCCTTTACGCCGGTCGAGACTTCGCCCGGCGAGCACGAGATGCAGCAGTTGGAGGAGTTGCTGGAGAAGGCCGAGCGGCCCTTCGTCATTCTCGGCGGCACGCGCTGGAGCGAGGAGGCGGTCGGCCTGTTCCAGCGCTCGGCCGAGAGTTGGGCGCTGCCGGTCGGCTGCTCCTTCCGCCGCCAGATGCTCTTCGACCATCTGCATCCCTGTTATGCGGGCGACGTCGGCATAGGGCCGAGCCCGAAGCTGGCCGCGGCGATCAAGGAGGCCGACCTCGTTCTTCTGATCGGCGGCCGCATGGGCGAGATGCCGTCCTCCGACTACACGCTGCTGAAAAGCCCCTACCCTGACCAGACGCTGGTGCATGTCCATCCGGACGCGTCCGAGCTCGGCCGCGTCTACCGGCCGACACTCGCCATCAACGCCACGCCGCATGCCTTCGTGAAAGCCTTTGCCGGACGCGGACCCAAGGCGCCACCGGCATGGGACGATCGCACAGCAGCGCTGCACGGCGCCTTCCTGCAATGGTCGACGCCGCCCGAAACAGGCCCCGGTTCGGTGCACATGGGACCGATCATGGACTATCTGGAAAAGGTGCTGCCGGAAGACGTCATCATCTGCAACGGCGCCGGTAACTTCGCCACCTGGATGCATCGCTTCCACCGTTTCCGCCGCTTCGCCACGCAGAGCGCGCCGACCTCGGGCTCGATGGGCTATGGCCTGCCGGCCGGCGTAGGCGCCAAGGAGGTCTTCCCCGAGCGCGAGGTGATCGTCTGGGCCGGCGACGGCGACTTCCTGATGCACGGGCAGGAGTTCGCGACAGCGGTTCAATACGACCTGCCGATCATCGTCGTGATCCTCAACAACGGCACCTACGGCACGATCCGCATGCATCAGGAGCGCGACTACCCCGGCCGCGTCTCCGGCACCGACCTCAAGAACCCGGACTTCGCCGCCTATGCCCGCGCGTTCGGCGGACATGGCGAGACAGTGTCGACGACCGAAGAGTTCGCGCCGGCTTTCGAGCGCGCGAGAAAGAGTGGCAAGCCAGCAATCATCGAGGTGAAACTCGACGCCGAAGCAATCACGCCGACGCGAACGCTGACGCAGATCCGCGAAGGCCGATAATCCTCATGTCCGGGCCCCGCATCTCCCGCTTGGCCATTTTCTGGCTCGCGTCCGCCTTTTCACTAATGCCCGCGATCGCAGGCGGCATCGGCCTTGACGGCAAGTGGCTCGCCGAGGACATCAACGGCGGTGGCGTGATCGATCGGCTCCAGACCACGCTCGAAGTGTCGGCGGACGGGGCCGTGAGCGGCAGCGGCGGCTGCAACCGCTTCGCCGGGCAGGCCAAGATATCGAGCGAGTCGATCTCCTTCGGACCACTCGCCGCGACGGAAATGATGTGCCCGCCCGCCACGATGGATCAGGAGCACAAGTTCTTCGCCGCGCTCGGCAAGGTCGCCGGGTGGCGGATAGACCAAATGAGGCAGAAGCTGGTTCTCACGGACGCCGGCGGCAAGCCGATCGTGGTCTTCGCCCGGATGGACTGAACGGCGAAAGAAAAGGGGCGGTCGCCCGCCCCTTTCGCAGTCCGCAGAACCGCAAGCCTTACGGGATCGCCTTGTCCGTGATGACGGTGGTATAGCCGCCCTCGGCCGGCTTGGAGATGATCTTCTGGTCGAGCAGCGCCTGGGCGGTGCGGTCGTAGGCAGCCTGGATCAGCTTGCCGTCGGCATTGTCCACCAGCTTGGCGACCTCGCCTACCATGCGCTTCTGGTGGTTCTCGTCCTGGCCGCCGTTGTCGACGACGATCTCGGCCGCCTCGTCGGGATTTTCGGTCGCATATTTCCAGCCCTTCATCGAAGCGCGGACGAACTTGACCATCTTCTCCTCGAAGGCCGGATCCTTGAGCTTGTCCTCCAGCACGTAGAGACCGTCCTCGAGCAGGTCATTGCCCATCTCGGTATAGTTGAAGACGACGAGGTCCTCCGGCTTGTAGCCGGCGTCGATCAACTGCCAGTACTCGTTGTAGGTCATGACCGAAATGCAGTCGGCCTGCTTCTGGATCAGCGGCTGCACGTCGAAGCTCTGCTTGAGCACGGTGACGCCGTCCGCGCCACCCTCGGTCGGCAGGCCGATCTTGTTCATCCAGGCGTAGAACGGATATTCGTTGCCGAAGAACCAGACGCCGAGCGTCTTGCCCTTGAAATCGGCCTCGGTCTTGACCGGCCCGTCCTTCGGACAGACCATCTCCATGCCCGCCTTCTTGAAGGGCTGCGCAATGTTGATGAGTGGGACGCCCTTGTCGCGCGCCGCAAGACCCGCGGCCATCCAGGTCACGATGACGTCGGCGCCGCCGCCGGCGATCACCTGCTCCGGAGCGATATCCGGTCCGCCCGGCTTGATCTCGACGTCGAGGCCTTCCTCTTCGTAGAAACCCTTGTCCTTGGCGACGTAGTAGCCAGCAAACTGGCCCTGCGTGACCCATTTCAGCTGTAGTGTCACCTTGTCGGCGGCAAGCGCCTGAAACGCGGCAAGCGACATGGCGCCCGCCAGCATGGAAACCATAAGCTTTTTCATGTTCTTACCCTCTGAAGTTCGTCTATCCACCACGGACGGACGGATGCCAAAACGTGGCCGCCCTTTCTGCGAGGGCGATCAAGCCATAGAAGACCGAACCGATAAGCGCCGCAACAGCGATTTCGGCCCAGACCATGTCGATGTTCATGCGGCCGACCTCGGTCGAGATGCGGAAGCCCATGCCGACGACAGGCGTGCCGAAAAACTCGGCGACGATGGCGCCGATCAGCGCCAGCGTGGAGTTGATCTTCAGCGCATTGAAGATGAAGGGCGCCGCGGCGGGCAGCCGGAGCTTCACGAGCGTCTGCCAATAGTTCGACGCGTAGGTGCGCATCAAGTCGCGCTCCATGTGGCCCGATGCCGTGAGCCCCGTCACCGTGTTCACCAGCATCGGGAAGAAGGTCATGATGGCGACGACCGCCGCCTTCGATTCCCAGCCGAAGCCGAACCACATCACCATGATAGGCGCGACGCCGATGATCGGCAGCGCCGACACCATGTTGCCGATCGGCAGCAGCCCTCGCCCGAGGAATGCAACGCGGTCGGCGAGGATGGCGGTCAGGAAGCCTGCGCCGCAGCCGATGGCATAGCCGGCGATGACCGACTTGAAGATCGTCTGGTTGACGTCTGCGGCGAGGATGGGAAGCGAGCTTGCGATGCGCGCGCCGATCGCGGAAGGCGGCGGCAGCAGGATGAAGGGGATGCCCGCGCCGCGCACGATCGCTTCCCAGATGATGAGTATCCAGACGCCGAAGATGAAGGGGATGACGAGGCGCAGCAGCGCGCCGACCCAACGGTGCACGGACTTGAGGCCCGACAGGATGACCACGCATCGCCAGGCGAGCAGCGAGGCGGCCGCAAGCAGCAGGTAGTATGGCGCGTGCGCAGTTCCCTCGAAGCCGACTATGCCTGTCAGCAGCAGCCAAGCCGCGACATGCGCGCCGATGGCCAGCGCAGCCACGGCGGCAATTGGCGGGATCCGAAGCATCGAGATCGCGGCAGCGCCGAGGAGAAGGTCGAAGACGAAACTCCTGGTATTGAGAAAGGGATAGGCAATTGTCGCGGCCGAGTTTGCCAGCGCGTCCATCTCAGGCTGTGTCATCGGCCCGAGCAGACCAGCCAGAACGCACAACAGAATCGCGCCGATAGCTTGCCAGGAGGGCGTGAACCACCTCATGCGGGACGCGCTCCCATCGAGCGATCGACCAGACGCCCGAGAATGCCGACGACGGTCACCAGCAGCGCTGCGACGATGGAGCCCGCGACCAGCGCCGACCACATGTCGATGGTCTGGTTGTAGTAGGACGCAGACAACAGCTTTGCGCCGATGCCGGCGACCGCGCCGGTGGGCAGTTCCGCGACGATCGCGCCGACAAGGCTCGCGGCCACCGCTACCTTCATCGAGGCGAAGAGGAACGGCACGGACGCCGGCACGCGCAGCTTCCAAAACACCTGCGAGGCGCTGGCATTATAGGTGTGCATCAGGTCGAGATGCATGATCTCGGGCGAACGCAGGCCTTTCACCATGCCGACCGCAACCGGGAAGAAGGAGAGATAGGTCGAGATCAGCGATTTGGGGATGAGCCCGGTGATGCCGACGGCTGCCAGCACCACGATGACCATTGGCGCGATAGCGAGGATCGGGATCGTCTGCGATGCGATGATCCACGGCATCAGGCTGCGGTCGAGCGAGGTGAAGTGGACGATCCCGACCGCGATCGCGATGCCCAGCGCCGTCCCGAAGGCGAAGCCGAGCAGCGTCGAGGACAGCGTCACCCAGGCATTGTAGACGAGGCTGCGGTTGCTGGTGATTTTTCTGAGGAACGTGTTCTCGAAGAAATTCTGCGCCACCTGATGCGGCGCGGGCATGGTGGGTTTCGGCTGCGACAGCGTCTTGCCGATGAACTCGATCGTGCCTGGTGCCTCGCCGGCGCGGCGATCGAGGTCGCGCTGGAACGGCGCATTGAGCAGGACAGCTGCGACGTACCAGACGACAACCAGCCCGGCGAGGATGACGAGGACGGGGACGATCTTGTCGCGGAAGCGATCCATCAAGCCGCCTCAATCCTCATAGCTGTGACCGGCATGCAGGCCGTCGCGGACGCGATGTGCGATGGCAAGGAACTCGGCGCTCTCGCGGATGTGCAGCGGGCGCTCCCTAGGCAAAGTCGATTCGATGACATCGGTGACGCGGCCAGGCCGCGGCGACATGACGACGATGCGCGTCGAGAGATAGACAGCCTCGGGGATCGAATGGGTCACGAAGCAGATCGTCTTGTTCGTCCGCGCCCAGAGTTCGAGCAACTGCTTGTTCAGGTGGTCGCGCACGATCTCGTCGAGCGCACCGAACGGCTCGTCCATCAGAAGCAGGTCGGCATCGAAGGCGAGCGCGCGGGCGATGGAGGCGCGCTGCTGCATGCCGCCCGAAAGCTGCCACGGGTATTTGTTCTCGAAGCCGGTGAGGTTGACCAGATCCATCACGCGTGCAATGCGCGCGTTCCGGTCGGCGGCAGGAACGCCCATGATCTCCAGCGGCAGCGCGATATTCTTGTCGATCGTGCGCCATGGGAAGAGTGCCGCAGCCTGGAATACATAGCCATAGGCGCGCTTCTCGCGGGCCTGCTCGGGCGTCATGCCGTTGACCGAGATCGTGCCCTCGGTCGGCTTCTCGAGGTCGGCGATGACGCGCAGGAAGGTGGTCTTGCCGCAACCCGACGGCCCGATGAAGGAGACGAACTCGCCCTTGCCGATGGTCAGGTCGACATCGGTCAGCGCCTGCACCGGCCCGTCGCTGGTCTGGAACGTCAGGCCGAGATTTCTGGCTTCGACGACGGACGTTGCGGTCCGCGTCGTGGCTTCCTTCACCGTCATGGACACCGCCCAGCCTTGCCCCACATCGCACCATCTTCGTCGAAGACGAGGTAGGCGTCCACGCCGTCAGGAGCTTTTTGCACACGCATCAGTCCGAGCGTGGTCGCCTCATCGCCCTCGTGGCCGCAGGTGACGATAGCTACCTGGCTGTCAGCCTCGGCCGGAAAAATCTGGACGAAGGAACACTGCGTGACCTGGGTGGTGACGTACTGCCGCGTCAGGAACAGGATTTCCGCTTCGCCGTACTCGTTCGTCTTGGCGAAGCGGCAGCCCGCTTCGTCACCATAGTTGCCGGGGATGTTCAGTTCGGCAGCCGACGCACCCGCTGACAGGCAGGAAGCCAGGAGGGCGAGCAAGCAGCGATGCAAGCTCATGCGCTATCCAACATGTTTCGGCGTCCATCGCCCGGCTCGCGATTCGCGAGTTCCCCGGCGAGCGGCAAAAGGAAGTCCCGCGTCAGTTCGGCAAGCGGAAGATCGATCGCCGAGCGCGGGTCGATCCAGCGATACTCCTCGATCTCCGCCGAGATGGTTATCGGACCGTCATGACGGAAGGCGAAGACATGCGCCTCGACGGTGCGGCCTGGCTCGTGCGCGGCAGGCGCTCGGAAGACACCATGCTCGGACACCGGCTGCTCACTTGGCAAGGCGAGCATAATCTCTTCACGCAACTCGCGCCTCAAGGCCGCCAGCGGCGTCTCCCCGCTGTCGATCTTGCCGCCTGGCTGCATGAATTTCCGAGTGCCGCGCTTGCGCACGGAAAGCATCTCGCCGCGGGAATTGAGGATGATGGCGGCTGCGATGACGATCGGATCGCGCCCCTCCATCGTCACTCCACGATTTCTGCGGTCTCGACCACGGCATGGAAGAGCACGTCGCAGCCGGCGGCCGCCCATTCCTGCGAGATGTCCTCGGCCTCGTTGTGCGACAGGCCGTCGACGCAGGGGCACATGACCATCGTCGCCGGGGCGACCTTGGCCGCCCAGCAGGCGTCGTGGCCGGCGCCCGAGATGATGTTCTTGTGCGAATAGCCAAGCTTCTCCGCTGCCGAGCGCACGCGGCCGACCAGCGTCGGATCGAAGGTCACCGGATCAAAGTGGCCGACCGCCTCGACCGAACAGCCGACGCCGAGATCAGCGGCGATCTTCGCCGCCTCGGCCTCGATGGTTGCGCGCATCCTGTCGAGCTTCGCCTGGTCGGGCGAACGGATGTCGACGGTGAAGACGACCTTGCCGGGAAGCACGTTGCGCGAGTTGGGCGAGAACTTCACCTGGCCGACGCCGCCTACGCAGCCGGGCTGGTTGTCCATCGCCACCTTCTGCACCATCTCGAAGATGCGCGCCATGGCGAGCCCGGCGTTGACACGCATGTTCATCGGCGTCGAACCGGTATGCGCTTCCTTACCCGTCAGCGTGAACTCCAGCCACCAGAGGCCCTGGCAATGGGTGACGACGCCGATCACCTTGTCCTCGGCTTCGAGGATCGGCCCCTGCTCGATGTGATATTCGAAATAGGCGTGCATCTTGCGCTGGCCGACCGGCTCGTCGCCCAGCCAGCCAATGCGCTTCAGCTCGTCGCCGAAAGTCTTTCCCTCTCCGTCGGTACGCGCATAAGCGTAGTCCAGCGAATGCACGCCGGCGAACACACCAGACGCCAGCATGGCCGGCGCGAAGCGCGCGCCCTCCTCATTCGTCCAGTTGGTGACGACGATCGGATGCTTCGTCTTGATGTCGAGGTCGTTCAGCGTGCGGATCACCTCGAGGCCGCCAAGAACACCAAGCACGCCGTCGAACTTGCCGCCGGTCGGCTGCGTGTCGAGATGCGAACCGACATAGATCGGCAGCGCGTCCGGATCGGTGCCTTCGCGGCGGGCGAACATGGTGCCCATCTGGTCGACGCCCATGGTGAGCCTGGCCGCCTCGCACCATTTCTGGAAAAGCCGCCGCCCCTCGCCGTCGTCGTCGGTCAATGTCTGGCGATTGTTGCCACCGGCGACGCCGGGGCCGATCTTCGCCCTCTCCATCAGCGAATCCCACAAACGATCTGAATTGATTCGGAGATTTTCGCCGGGAGCGGCCATGCAATTTCCTCTCATTCCATTTTCAACTGCCGGGCGGCGGTTCCCGTCGCCGCCCGGCAAACTTAGTCATCAGTTGATCGCGCGCACCACGTCGCGGACGTGATCGATCAGCTCGTCGATCTGACCCTTTGTGATGATGAGCGGCGGCGACAGCGCAATAATGTCACCGGTAATGCGCAGCATCGCGCCGTGCTCGAAGCCCTTGACGATGGCGTTGAAGCCGCGTTTGCCCGGCTCGCCCGGAATCGGCGACAGCTCGACCGCGCCAATGAGGCCGATATTTCTGATATCGATGACGTTGGGCTCGCCCTTGAGAGAATGAACGGCCTCCTCCCAATACGGAGCAAGTTCCGAAGCCCGCGTCAGAAGGCCTTCCTCCTTGTAGG
>JAEYXI010000627.1 GCA_023428515.1 Pseudomonadota bacterium
GCGCCCGGCAGATCGTCTCTATGCCCTCGACCGTTGGGTGGTCGTTCAGCATCACCCCGCCGCCGCCATTCACTTGGAGATCGACAAAACCGGGAGCCAGGATGTCTCCTGCTTCAATGACCTCCACTCCTGTGGGAACCGCGCCTCGCTCAACTATCCCTTCCACCGCATCGCCGCGCACGAGGAGCGCGGCGTCTTGATGCCACGCTCCGCCATCGAAGATGCGCTTGGTGCAAAGGGCCAGCAGCTCGCTCATATCGTCTCCGTCACCTTGCGCAGGTTCGGCGGCTGGTCGGGGTTCAGCCCGCGATGCCGCGCAAAGGCCTCGACGAAGGCGTAGAAGGACACGATCAGCGTCAGCGGATCGGTGATCGGATGGCCGGTTGCTGCATGCGGCAGTTTCTGCGCTTTCTCCGCCAGCGCCGAGGTGACGAACACCGAGGCGCCCTTGTCCGCCAGGAGGTCGGCGGCCGATGCGATCGACGGTTCGGACGCGTCGCGCGCGGCAAGCGCCACCACCGGGAAGCCCGGCCCGACCAGAGCCAGAGGCCCATGCATCACCTCGGCCGCGCTGTAGGCTTCGGCATGCATGGCGCAGGTTTCCTTGAACTTCAGCGCCGCCTCGTTGGCGATCGCCGCGGAGGGGCCGCGCCCGAGGATGAACAGCGAGTTCTCGCCGGTCAGCGCGCCCGCCACCGGCATCCAGTCGCAGTCGATCGCCTTGCCGAGATGCTCCGGCAGGCGGCGCAGTGCCGACAGCAGATCGGAATCGCCGGTCCAGTGCGCCAGCAGCAGCAACCCGGCGACGGCCGAATTGACGAAGCTCTTGGTCGCCGCGACGCTTTTCTCGACGCCCGCGAGAATGTCGACCGCATGGTTCGAAGCCTCGGCGAGCGGCGAGCCTGCCGTGTTGGTGATGGCGACGGTGAGCGCCCCACCCGCCCGCGCCGCCTCGGCCATGGCGACGATGTCGGGGCTCTTGCCCGACTGCGATATGGTCAGACAGGCCGAGCCCTCGAGCTTCAGCTTGGCGCCGTAGATCGAGGCGATCGACGGCCCGAGCGAGGCGACCGGCACGCCGGCCGTCAGCTCCACGACATATTTGAGGAACGACGCCGCATGGTCCGACGAGCCGCGCGCCACCGTCGTCAGGTAGCGCGGCGACAGTTCGCGCAGCTGCCGCCCGGCCGCGGCGAGCGCGCCGTCCGATGCGTCGAGCAGCCTTGCCGCGGCTTCCGGTATCTCGGCGATCTCGCGGCGCATATGAGTTTCGGTCACGTCTTCTTCGATCCTTCTTCCGTCCTGTCGCCGAGCCTCAGCTCGACGACGAAATCATAGGCGTCGCCCCGGTAGACGGAGCGGGTGAACTCGATGACCTTGCCGCTGGCAAGGTAGGATATGCGTTCGATGTTGAGGCTGGCCGAGCCAGGTGCGGCGCCCAGAAGTGCGGCCTCGGCCTGGCTCAGATTCTTCGCCGAAAGGCGCTGGATGGCGCGCACCGGGCGATGGCCGGTCTTGTCGAGCGCGGCATAGAGCGACTCGCCGATATCGGAGGGATCGGGCAGGATGGCCGCGGCAAGCGACGCCCGCTCGATGGCGAGCGGCGTTTCGTCGGCGACGCGCAGGCGCGCCACGCGCGCCACCTGCTCGCTTGGCGACAGGCCAAGCGTCATCATCTCTTCCGGCGAAGGTGGATAGAGGCCGCGGTCGAGCCATTCGGAGCGCACCTTCATGCCGCGCCGCGCCATGTCCTCGGTGAAGGAGGTCAGGCGCGACAACGGCTGCTCGACCCTGGAGACGCGCGGCGCGACGAATGTGCCCGAGCCGTGCCGCTGGATCAGGATGCCGCCGCGCACCAGGTCCTGCACGGCCTTGCGCACGGTGACGCGCGAGACGTCGGCCTTCACCGCTATGTCGCGTTCGGAGGGCAGCGCATCGCCCGGGCCGATGACGCCGGAAATCACCGCCTCCTCGATGCTCTTCTTCAGTTGCAGGTAAAGCGGCGCGCCCTTCTGCGGCGCGTCGCGCACGGCCTGGAAGATGCGCTCGGCGGCGTCAGCCACTGGCGGCCTCCACCTTGCCGAACAGGCGCACAGCCATCGCCACCGCGCCACCCAGTGCATCGCGCTGCGGATCCCTGAGCATCGCCCGGTAGCGCTCGGAAAGGCGCGGCGCATAAAGCGGCGCCAACCCGCCAAGCAGGCAGAGCGGCGACTTGCCGTCGAGATCGAGCGCCGCGAAGGACGCCTCGATCGCCGCGACGGCGCGCGCAAGGATCGCTTCCGCCACCGCATCGCCTTTTGCAGCAAAGTCGAACACTTTCGGCGCGAAGCCGCCATAATCGCCGGGCTTGGCGTTGATCGTGAACTCGACCACGTCCTGCGGATCGTCGCGGAAGACGGCGAGGATTTCCCTGGTCAGCGTCGAGGCGGGCCGGATGCCGTCATGCGCAAGTAGCGTTTCTTCGAGCAGCTCGCGGCCGATGCGGCTGCCACCGGCCTGGTCGCCGACCTGGAAACCCCAGCCGCCGATCGCCCGCGCCACGCCGTTCTTGCGCACCATGTAGGCGGTGCCGGTGCCGAGGATCGCCATCGCGCCATCGCCCGCGCCGACCGCGCCTTCAAGCGCGATCAGCGCGTCGGTCTCGACGCGACTCGCCGCGAAGGGAAGAATCGTCTCGAGCTGCCTGGCATAGGTGCCGACATTGCTGCCGGCGAGTCCCAGGACCGCGTAGGTCTCAGGAAGCAGCGCCGCGTCCTGGCCGGCATCGGCGAAAGCCTGCCTGGCGGCGTCGACGATGTTTTCGCGGGCGCCGGTGAGGTCGGTGCGGATATTGGCCGGGCCGCTTTTTCCCCGTCCGATGATGTCGCCGGAAACGGTCGCGAGCGCCGCCCTGCAACTGGTGCCGCCGCCATCGATGCCGAGCATGAATGCCAAGGGGATTTCCTCCTGAAGTGGATAATACCAATAAAATACCAATAGCCAAGCCTTAATTTCCATTGCGAAAATGTTAAGCCGTATTTTATTGGTTTTCATGCGCTTTTTGGCACTGCAGGGTGAGACTGGAGATCTCATTCGTTAACAGCGCTGGACAAGTGGTATTTTTTTGGTATTGTCGATGAAGGAGGTACCGCGATGGCGCAGAAGCGCACGGAGGCATTGCATGAACATGCCGGAGGGCTGGACGAGCAGCCGCCCGCCACCGTGCTCGGTTTCCTCGCCGACGCGCAGGTCGACGCCGCGAAAACCGTTCGCGCCGCCATTCCCCAGCTTGCCGATGCCGCCGCGATCGTCGCCGAGACGCTCGCCTCCGGCGGCAGGCTCGCCTACGCGGCGGCCGGCAGTTCCGGCCTGATGGCGCTGGCCGATGCGCTCGAACTCCCCGGCACCTACGGCATCCCCCGAGAACGCATCGTTGTGCTTTTCGCCGGCGGCGCCGCGGCCTTGCAGGACATGGCCGGTGCGCCGGAGGACGATGCCGCCGGCGCTGCACGCGAGGTCGCCGTTTCAGGGCTCGGCAAGGGCGATTGCCTGATCGCCGTCTCGGCCAGCGGCTCGACGCCCTATGCGGTCGGCGCGCTTGAAGAAGCGGCGCGCCGCGGCCTGCGCACCATCGCCATCGCCAACAATGCCGGCTCGCCGCTGCTCGAACTCGCCGAGGCGCCCGTCCTGCTCGCCACGCCGCCCGAAGTGATCGCCGGCTCGACACGCATGGGCGCCGGCACCGCGCAGAAGATCGCGCTCAACATGCTCTCCACGCTGGCCGCTATCCATCTCGGCCATGTGCATGACGGCTACATGGTCAATCTCTTCGTCGACAACATCAAGCTGCGCGGCCGCGCCGCGCGCATGGTCGCGGCGGTCGCCGGCTGCGACGAGCGGGCCGCGCTTGCCGCGCTCGAGAAGACAGGCGGCAAGGTCAAGCCCGCCATCCTGCTCGCGGCCGGCGCGGCTGACGCGAAGGCGGCCGAGGAACTGCTCAACCGGACCGGCCGCAGGCTGCGCCCGGCTTTGTCGGAACTCGGCAAGCATGATCCCCAGGGATCGCGCTCGAACAAAGCTCTAGAGGGAAGCGGACGCTAGGGATCGTTCCCGATCGCCCGCCGCCGTCAAAAGGAACCTGATAAAGGTCAAACAGGGAGACTGTGAAATGAAACGCATGACGATTACCGCTCTGCTTCTCGGCACGAGCATCCTGGGCACCGCCGGCATGGCCTTCGCCCAGGACAAGACGATCACCATCGAGAGCTGGCGCAACGACGACCTGCCGATCTGGCAGGAGAAGCTGATCCCGGCCTTCGAGGCGAAGAACCCCGGCATCAAGGTCGTCTTCTCGCCCTCGGCTCCGACCGAATACAACGCCGCGCTGAACGCCAAGCTCGACGCCGGCTCGGCTGGTGACCTCATCACCTGCCGTCCCTTCGACGCGTCGCTGGAGCTCTTCAAGAAGGGCCAGCTCGCTTCGCTGAACGATCTCGCCGGCATGGAGAACTTCTCCGACGTCGCCAAGTCCGCCTGGACCACCGATGACGGCGCGACCACCTTCTGCGTGCCGATGGCCTCGGTCATCCATGGCTTCATCTACAACAAGGACGCCTTCGACCAGCTGGGCATCGCCGTGCCGACCACCGAGGCCGAATTCTTCGCCGCGCTCGACAAGATCAAGGAAGACGGCACCTACATCCCGATGGCGATGGGCACCAAGGATCTCTGGGAAGCCGCGACCATGGGCTACCAGAACATCGGCCCGAACTACTGGAAAGGCGAGGAAGGCCGCCTTGCCCTCATCAAGGGCGAGCAGAAGCTGACCGACCCGCAATGGGTGGAGCCTTTCGCCGCGCTCGCCAAGTGGAAGCCATATCTCGGCGACGGCTTCGAGGCTCAGGCCTATCCGGACAGCCAGAACCTCTTCACCCTCGGTCGCGCCGCCATCTTCCCGGCCGGCTCGTGGGAGATCTCGGTGTTCAACCCGCAGGCGCAGTTCAAGATGGGCGCCTTCCCGCCGCCGGTGAAGAACGCCGGCGACACCTGCTACATCTCCGACCACAACGACATCGGCATCGGCCTCAACGCCAAGAGCGCCAATGCGGATGCGGCGAAGACCTTCCTCACATGGGTCGCCTCGCCGGAATTCGCCACCATCTACGCCAACGCGCTGCCGGGCTTCTTCAGCCTGTCCAACACGCCGGTGAAGATGGAGGATCCGCTGGCGCAGGAATTCGTCTCCTGGCGCGAGAAGTGCAAGTCGACCATCCGCTCGACCTACCAGATCCTGTCGCGCGGCACGCCGAACCTCGAGAACGAGACCTGGGTCAAGTCGGCCAACGTGATCAACGGCACCGAGACGCCGGAGGCAGCGGCAGCCGAGCTGCAGAAGGGCCTCGACAGCTGGTTCAAGCCGACGAAATAAGACATGGCGGTGGCGCGGGATTAGCGCCACGCCTTACTCCAGTGTAGGCTCCCGCAAGGGACGGAAATCGGCCGTCCTTCAGGGCGCTCGCAAGGGATCGAGGTGTGCCATGATCATCCGCGTCTACCGTTGCAC
>JAEYXI010000666.1 GCA_023428515.1 Pseudomonadota bacterium
GATCATTGGTGACGACGCCCGAGAAGCCGGTGCCCACCCGGCCGCCATAGTGCAGCTTGCCCTTCTCGTAATAGCCGACGACGAGCGAGCGCAGGCCGCGCCCGGCGGCGGTCGACGGCACGTAACCGAGGATCACGAATTCCTGCCTGAGCGTACATTTCGACTTGATCCAGGCAAGGCTGCGCCCGCTTTGATAGGTTGCGTCGGCGCGCTTCGACACCACGCCCTCGAGACCCATTTTGCAGGCATGCGCCAGCATAGTCTGCCCCGGCGCAGCGAAATGCTCGCTGTAGAGCACGGGCGACGACCCCTCGGTCGCGCTGACGAGCTTGTGCAGTCTGTCCTTGCGCTCGACCAGCGGCTCACCGCGCAGGTCGACGCCGTCGAGGTGCAACAGATCGAACGCATAGAACAGCATGCGCTCCGTATTTCCCGCCGATAGCGCCGCCTGCAGCGCCGAAAAAGAGGCGACGCCCTTGTCGGAAAGCACCACCACTTCGCCGTCGATCACCGCGTCCTCGCAGTCGAGCGCGGCGAGCGTCTTGGGGATGGCACTGCCGAATTTGCCCGTCCAGTCGAGGCCCTTGCGCGTGAAGAGCGTAACCTTGCCGCCGGACACATGCGCCTGGATGCGATAGCCGTCGAACTTCACCTCATGCAGCCATTCCTCCCCGCTGGGCGGATTCGGCCTGAGCGTCGCCAGTTGCGGCTCGATGAAATCAGGCATCGCCGCATTCGCCGGCTTCCTGCCTTTGGCCGGCTGCGAACCGGCGGCCTTCGCCCTGGCCGGCTTGGCAGGCGCCTCCTTGCCGGTCGCCACCTCGTCATTCGTCCGCCCGGATTTCACTGAGCGTGGTTCTTCTTCCAGGATGTCCTCGCCCGGCCGCGCGAAGGCGTCGTCGGACTTGATCAGCAGCCAGTTGTCGCGCTTCTCGCCGGCCTTGGGCTTCAACCGCACCAGATGCCAGGCACCGTTGAGTTTCTCGCCCTCCAGCTCGAAGCGGATATGCCCTTTCTTCATGCCGGCGGCCGGATCGCCTTCCGGCGTCCAGCGCCCCTCGTCCCAGACGATCACCGAGCCCGCGCCGTACTGTCCCTCGGGGATGTTTCCTTCGAACGAGCCGTAATCCAACGGATGGTCCTCGACATGGACGGCGAGCCGTTTCTCATGCGGATCGAGGCTCGGGCCGCGCGTCACCGCCCAGCTCCACAACACGCCGCCGTGCTCCAGCCTGAGATCGTAGTGCAGCCTGGTGGCGTCGTGCTTGTGGATGACGAAGATGCCGCCAGCGCCCTTGGCCGAGCCGCGCACCCGCCTTCCGGGCGGCTCCGACGTCCGCTTGAAATTGCGCTTGGCGCGATAGGTCTGGAGACTGTCCATAGGCTAGGACGATTTCCGCTTCCTGGCGGCCAGCTTCTTCTTCGCGGCGGTCTTCTTGGTCGCGACGGGCGCAGCTTTCTTCGACTTTGCCGGCGGCTTGCGGGTCGCCTTTTTCTGCGGCTCCCGCTTCGTCTCTTGCTTGTTATCGTTCTCGCCCGACGCCAGGCTCTTCTTCAGGGCATCGAAGAGATTGATGACGTTGGACGGCCTGTCCTCGGCCTCGCGCGCCGGCGCCTTGCGGCCGCCCTTCTTCTTGGTCGACTTGATCAGGTCGAGCACCGCTTCCCCGTAACGATCCTCCAGCTTCGACGGATCGAACTTACCCTTCTTCCGCTCGATCACGCGCATCGCCAGATCCAGCATGTCCTCGTCGATCCTAACCTTGTCGAGCTCGTCATAGGCGTCTTCCACGGACCGCACCGTGTCGCCGTAGCGCAGGGTCGTCAGGAGCATACCCTTGCCGAAGGGCTCGATCATGCAGGGCCGCTCGCGCTGGTAGAGCACGATGCGCGCCAGCCCCGCCATCTTCTTGGTCTCCAGCGCCTGGCGGATCACGGCGAAAGCTTCTTCGGAAACCTTGTCGGCCGGCGACAGATAATAAGGCTTCTCGATATAGACGGGATCGACCTCCGCCTTGTCGACGAAACTGTCGAGGCTGAGCGTATGCGAGGATTCGATCTGCACCGCCTCTATGTCCTCGTCCTCGATTAACAGGAACTCGCCCTTCTCGATCTCGTAGCCGCGTACCTCGTTCTTCTCGTCGACAGGCTTGCCGCTTTCGGAATCGATATATTGCCGGCGCACAGCGTTGCCGGTCTCCCGGTTGAGCGTGCGGAAGGAGACTTTTTCGGCATTCGTCGTCGCGCCCGAAAGTTCGACGGCGCAGGTGACGAGGGACAGTTTCAGATAGCCTCTCCAGGCTGGGCGGGGCGCCATGACGAACTCCACTGGCCTTGGCCCCGAGAGAGGGGCAACCGTCCGGGCCTGGGCGAAGGCGCGCGTCGTCGCGCGCTGTCAGGCGCCGCATCGGAAATAATGCCCGGCGCCGCTCTTCGTTCCAGCACGAGCCGCTATCCCGGAAAGCTGGCCGGCGCTAAAACTGTGGCGTTCGGCCGGACAGGGAGGAAAAGATGACCGCAACGACAACGCCAAGCTTCGATCTCAAGGGCAAGATCGTCATGGTCACCGGCGCCACGCGCGGCATCGGCCGCGCCTCGGCGCTCGCCTGTGCGGGTGCCGGCGCCGACATGATCGTCGGTGTCCGCAAGCCCAGGGACGGCAAGGCCCTCGTCGCCGAGATAGAGGCGCTCGACCGCCGGGCGCTGGCGGTCCAGATGGATCTCGCCGACCTCGCCTCGGTGCGGAAGGCTGTCGCCAAGGCCCAAAAGCATTTCGGCCGCATCGACGTCTTGGTCAACAATGTCGGCATCGGCCCGGAAAACCTTGCCGAGGACGTCACCGAGGAGGATTTCGACTACACAGTGAACATCAACCTCAAGGGCACCTTCTTCACCACCCAGGCGGTGGCGAAGCTGATGATCGCCCAGAAATCCGGGCGTATCATCAATATGAGTTCGCAGGCCGGATCGGTGACGTTGCGCGGCGAAGCGATCTATTGCATGAGCAAGGCCGCCATCAACCACCTGACTCGCTGCCTGGCGGCAGAGTGGGCGCGGCACGGCATCACGGTGAACAGCATCGCCCCGACCTTCATCTGGACCGACGGCACCCGCCCGAGCCTTGAGCAGCCCGACTTCCACCAGCATGTGCTCAACCACATCCCGCTCGGCCGCATCGGCGACCCGATCGACGTCGCCGGCACGGTCGTCTTCTTGGCCTCGCCGGCCGCCTCGCTCATCACCGGCGCCACCATCATGGTCGACGGCGGCTGGTCAATCGCTGGAGGGTGAGTTCGACAATGGACACCCGGCTTCGCCGCAGGGCGTGAATGTCATCATCTGGCCTCGCTGGCTCGCCTGCCCCACCGGCGTCATCCTCGGGCTTGTCCCGAGGATCTACTC
>JAEYXI010000676.1 GCA_023428515.1 Pseudomonadota bacterium
GCGCCACGCTCGTCGGAGAGCTTTGCGGCGCGCTCGAGAAGGCGCGAGTGCAGGTAGAAAACGTCGCCCGGATAAGCTTCGCGGCCCGGCGGGCGGCGCAGCAGGAGCGACATCTGGCGGTAGGCAACAGCCTGCTTCGACAGGTCGTCGTAAGCGATGAGGGCGTGCTGGCCGTTGTCGCGGAAGTATTCGCCCATTGCGCAACCTGCGAACGGAGCGAGGTACTGCATCGGAGCCGGGTCGGATGCGGTTGCAGCAACAACGATCGAGTACTGCAGCGCGCCGCGCTCTTCGAGCACCTTCACGAACTGGGCAACGGTCGAACGCTTCTGGCCGATGGCGACGTAGACGCAGAACAGCTTGTCGTTGTCCGGGCCGTTGTCGTGGATCGACTTCTGGTTCAGGAACGCGTCGAGAATGATGGCGGTCTTGCCGGTCTGGCGGTCGCCGATGACGAGCTCGCGCTGGCCACGACCAACCGGGATGAGGGCGTCGATGGCCTTGAGGCCGGTCGACATAGGCTCGTGCACCGACATGCGCGGAATGATGCCGGGCGCCTTGACGTCGACGCGGCGACGCTCTGCCGCCTCGATCGGACCCTTGCCGTCGATCGGGTTGCCGAGCGCGTCAACAACGCGGCCGAGCAGGCCCTTGCCGACCGGCACGTCGACGATGGCGCCGGTGCGCTTGACGATGTCGCCTTCCTTGATGTCGCGGTCGGCGCCGAAGATGACGACGCCCACATTGTCGCTTTCGAGGTTGAGCGCCATGCCGCGGATGCCGCCGGGGAACTCGACCATCTCACCGGCCTGGACATTGTCGAGACCATAGACGCGGGCGATGCCGTCGCCGACGGAGAGAACCTGACCGACCTCGGAGACCTCGGCTTCCTTGCCGAAATTCTTGATCTGGTCCTTAAGGATTGCGGAGATTTCCGCGGCGCGGATGTCCATCAGCCGACCTCTTTCAGTGCAAGCTTGAGCGAATTGAGTTTAGTGCGGAGCGACGTGTCGATCTGGCGCGAGCCGATCTTGACGACGAGCCCGCCGAGCAGCGACGGGTCGACGACGGCGTTGATCGCCACGTCCTTGCCGGTGACGCCCTTGAGCGTCGCCTTGAGTTCCTGTTCCTGGGCCGCGCTGAGCGGATGCGCCGAGGTGACGTCGGCGGCGACCTCGCCGCGCGCTTCCGCCGCGATGGCGCGGAACGCCTTGATCATGGAAGGCACTGCGAAGAGCCGGCGATTCTGCGCGACGACGCGCAGGAAGTTGCCGACGAGGCCGGTAATGCCCGCCTTGTCGGCGATGGCGACGAGCGCCTTGAACTGTTCCTCGGCCGAGAAGACCGGGCTCTTGATCATGCGGGCGAGGTCGTCGCTTTCGGAGAGCAGCGTCTCGAAGCGGGAGAGATCGGCCTCGACCTGATCGACTGTGTTGGACTGGACCGCGAGCTCATAGAGCGAGCCGGCGTAGCGTTCGGCAATACTGGAGACTGGCGAGCTGGACTTTGCCACTATCGTCTTTTCTCTGTCTGGCCTGGCCGCGGGTTCCATGTGGCTAGCGCTGGCGCTGGCTAAGTCCCTGGCCTTATTGGATTTTCCTCGGCACGGGCGCAGACGCTCCGCATCCCCCTGCCGAAAGTCGATTGCCGTCTAGCACAGGCTTTCCGATACCGCAACACGTTGGCGGGCGGGCTTTCCGGCACTTTTGTCGCAGTGTGGAGAAAGGCTCCGCCGGGCCTGCCGGAATCAGGGAACGAAGCCCAACGCGAAGGCAAGCGCGAGGGCCGCAAGGACGAGGTCGAAGATGAGCCACAGCCAGTTGAAAAGCCTGTTTCCCTGGTCCGACATCATCGACACGATGCGGCCGAAAGCTGTGAACAGCCAGGAGAAGCCGAGCGCCATGTAGAGCAGCGGCTGGGCGAGCAGCAGCGCCGAGAGGCCGAGGCCGAGATAGAAGCCCGCCATGTTGGCGCGGGCGGCCGCGTAGGCTTCCGGACGCTCGGGCTTCGGCTGCAGCCGAAACAGCCGAAACGAGAGGCCCGGCGCGAAGAGGAGGACGGCGCCAAGCAGGACGGTGACGACGGCGCTGGCCCAGGCGAGCCATTCGCCCAGCGTGACAGGCCACGGAAATGTGAACTCCATGATGTCCCTCGCATCAGAATCATGAGCGACCTTAGCGAAGAAACGGGCGGATGTGGATCGCCGGCAGACCGGAGAATACCTCGCACCGGCGGGAGGCTCGAAGGGCTCCGTCCTGTGCGAGGTTGATTCCGGTCCCCTTTGCCCGGAATGTCCTGGTAGGTCGACAGGCAGGTCCGGGGAGATTCGCAGATGTCCATGCACGAGATCGAGGACCTCGTCGAGGAGTCGGTAAGACTTGTCCTCTCCGGCACGGGCACGCGGGAAGCCAAGGTCGAGACAGCCAGTAAACTCTATCGCTTCCAGGCATGGTTCGACACAAGCGAGACAACAGGCCGCCTGAGAAAGGAACTCGAGGAGATCGGATATTTCGACGCTCCGGAGGCCGACGATCCTGAGTTGCTACCGCTCGCCGCCGGCATGATGAAGATGGCCGACGAAGCCGAAGACTTGTTGCTGGTGCATCATTGGCTCGCCGCGACGACGACGGCCGTCACCGACCTCGCCCTCGGTTCGCTCATTCCAGCCACCTTCGAAGCGATGCTGGCCGAGGGCAGCGGGACGGCCATGCGCAAGATCGCCATCCGGCATGGCGTCGCCGGAAGCAGACGCAAGGATTTCTTCATGCGGCTGCCCGGCTGGAACGAGGTCAAATCCTTCTACCCGCTGCTCGATGCCGACACGATCGAGCGGCGCACCATCCTTCGGCACTTGCTCGACCACCGCGCGACGCCCGAGCGTATTGAAGCCGACTACGAGGCCGAGAAGGCCAAGATCGCCAGGCTGGGCGACAGCGCCCTGTTCAGCCTGCCGGAACGCGTTCCTGCGCATGCGCCGCTCGTTCTCCTCGGAAACGAAAGGCGAAGGAACCTTCGTATGTTCGTGTTCTCCGAGCGGGCGGACCTGCCCGCTTCGGACGAGGCGCGCCTTTTCTTCGGCATCGAGCACGACGCGGATATCAGCCTGCTGGCCTGCGAGATGCGGATTCAGTCGGGCCTTCTGGCGACATGGCAAGGGCTGACCGAAGGCAATACGGTCGCGGATACGCATTTCCGCCGGAATTTTGCGATGGTCGTGCCGGACGAGGAGCTTCAGAAGGACAAGGACTTCCATGCCTTCGGTGGATGGAAGTTCCGGCTCGACCAGTCGGCCAAGCTGCTCGAAAAGCGGCTGCAAGCGATTTTCAGACATTGGCGCCATGTCCAGGACGCGGCCGCTTTCCATCGAAAACCGCTGCGCGAACTGCTGGAATCCGCCTCGCCGAAAGCCATGGAAGAGAACCGGCGGGACCTGCGCGACAAGCACGGGTTCTTCGTCAACGACATCGAGCTTCTCTTTGCCTATGCCTGCCTTGAATGGGAGAAGGGCCGCAAGCCGGACAGGCTGATTTCCGAGATCAGGCGGAAGCTGGACGTCGTGCACGACGACTATCCCCTGAAGGAGGCCTGGACCGCGGGCGTGGAAAAACTGTCGTCAGGCATCCATTTTCCGCCGATGACCCAGATCTTCCCCTACAGGGCGATCACAAAAGACGAAGCGGACGCGTGACCGGATGCCGGAGAAAATCCCACCCCGCCTGGTCTGGGCCGTCGAGCACCTGAAGCTCTCGGGCGACGAAGCGATACTCGAGATAGGATGCGGCAGGGGCGTCGCGGTTTCGCTGGTCTGCCCGCTTTTGCAGGGTGGAACGATCACGGCGATCGACCGCTCGGCAACGGCGATCAAGGCGGCGCGGGAGCGGAACGAGGCGTTCGCCGCGGCGGGCAAGGCGGTATTCCAGGAGGCGGCGATCGAAGAGTTCGACGGCCCGCCGGGCGCATTCGACGTGATCTTCGCCATCAACGTCAACCTCTTCTGGCTGGATGCGAAACGCGGCTTAGAGTCAGTGCACAGACTGCTCGCCAAGGATGGCAGGCTGTTCCTGTTCTACGAAGCGCCCTCGACCGGCCAGTCGGCAAAGATCGCAGCCACATTGCCCGAGAAGCTTGCGGCGGGCGGTTTCGAGGTGGTCGGAATCGAAGCGGACGGATCGAACCTGGTCGCGGTAGTCGCAAGGCCCGCCGGACCATGAGCGGCTAGAGAAAACTCTGCGGGTCGATGTCGACGGCGACGCGGACGGAGCCGCGGATCTTCGGGCCGGCAGCGAGAAGCGCGCGGATATAAGCCTGCATGTCGGAGCGGCGCTCCCCATGGACGAGCAGGCGGAAGCGGTGGCGGCCGGCGATGAGAGCCAGTGGCGCTTCGGCCGGGCCGAGCACCTGAATATCGGCTGAGGGCGGCGCTACGCGGCGAAGGCCGCGAGCATGCGCCTCCGCCTCGGCGCGGGTGGCCGCGCTGACGATGATGCCGGCCAGCCGGCCGAAGGGCGGCAGGCCAGCCCTCTCCCGCTCGGCGATTTCACGCTGGTAGAAAGCTTCGGCGTCGCCGGAGACGATGGCGCGCATGACGGGATGGTCGGGCTGGTAGGTCTGCAGCAGGCCGAGGCTCTTCTTGCCGGTGCGCCCGGCGCGGCCGGTAACCTGGCTCAAGAGCTGGAAAGTCCGCTCGGCGGCGCGCGGGTCGCCGTTGGCGAGGCCTAGGTCGGCGTCGACGATGCCAACGAGCGTCATATTCGGGAAATTGTGGCCCTTGGCGACGAGCTGCGTGCCGATGACGATGTCAGCCTCGCCGTTGGCGATGGCTTCAAGCTCCAGCCGCAGCCGCTTCACGCCGCCGAGCATATCCGAGGAGAGCACAATCGTCCGCGCCTCCGGGAAATGGCCGACGACCTCTTCCGCCACGCGCTCGACGCCCGGACCGCAGGCGACAAGGTGGTCGAACGTGCCGCATTCCGGGCAGGCGTCGGGGCGTTTCTCGTGATGGCCGCAATGGTGGCAGACGAGCTGGCCGCGAAACCGGTGCTCGACCAGCCAGCTCGAACAGTCCGGGCACTGGAAGCGATGACCGCAGACCCGGCACAGCGTGAGCGGCGCATAGCCGCGCCGGTTGAGGAAGAGCAACGACTGCTCGCCGCGTCCAAGCGTGTTGCGGATTCCACTGAGGAGAGCCGGGGACAGGAAACCGCCTCGCGCCGGCGGAGAACGGCGCAGATCGATCGATTTCAGGTCGGGCAGCGATGCCTCGGCGAAGCGGGCGGAGAGCACCGCCCTGATATAACGCCCCTGGTCGGCGTTGACGCGGCTTTCGATGGAGGGGGTCGCAGAAGCGAGGACAACAGGAAAACTGCCGATGCGGCCGCGCACGACCGCCATGTCGCGGGCGTTGTAGGAGACGCGATCCTCCTGCTTGTAGGCGGGGTCGTGCTCCTCGTCGACGCCGATGAGACCAAGGCTCTGGAACGGCAGGAAGCGCG
>JAEYXI010000693.1 GCA_023428515.1 Pseudomonadota bacterium
CGCCAGAGGATCGAAGAAGGGAGCGAGCACGCCCGCACCGTTGACGTAGGGAACAAAGACAACGCCGCCGGCGCCGCGCGGCACAGCGGCCGCCAACTGCGACAGCGCCGCGAAATCCGTCTTGCCGTCGACTCCCTCGGGTGCGCCGAAGCGTTCGAGAAACCAGTCGAAGGCGATTGTGCCCGAAGTGTTGGGCAGGATGCGGACATAGCGCTCCTGCGGCATGGCGAAGAGAAAGCCAAGACCTTCCGGCGCGCGCTCAGGACGATCGATGACAAGGCTGTTGAGACAGCTCGTGCCGAGGACGGTAAGCGCCGCACCCGGCCGGATTGCGCCGACGCCAAGCGCATTGGCGCAGGCGTCACCCAGCCCCGTGACGACGGGCGTACCGGCCTTGAGCGCGGTCTGCTCTGCGGCTTGCGCCGTGACACGGCCGGCGACAGCTCCGGAGTCGAGAATCTCCGACATCTTCGATACCCAGCCGCCGGCGCCACAGAGCTCGA
The DNA here is from genome assembly GCA_023428515.1 of Pseudomonadota bacterium. The sequence goes on from JAEYXI010000693.1 coordinate 504, forward strand.
GCACGCGGGCGGAATGGCAGCGCGCATCGATGTCGCCGGGAACGAAGGAGACATCCGACGGGTCGGTCGCGACGACGCCGGTCAACCGCAGGCGTAGGTAGTCCTTGGCGCAAAGGACGGCCGTCGTGCGATCCGGCACGTCCGGCTCGTGCCTGCTCAACCATCCGAGCAACATGGCGGTGATGCCCGGCATCAGGCCGTTGCCGGAAATCGCAAAGATCTCCGGCAGTGCGCCCTGTCGTTCGAGCGCCAGTTGTTCGGTCTGGGCGCGCTCGTCCGGCCAACAGATCGCGTTCCTCACCGGTCTGCCGGTGGAATCGACAAGCCACGCGCCGCCCATATGGCCGGCGATGCCGACTGACGCGATATCCTCGCCGATCAGGCCGGCTGCCGACATCGCTTCGCGGATTGAGGCGGCGCAGAGCAACCAGGTTTCATCCGGATCTTCCTCGTGCCAACCGGCTTTGGGCTGGAGCACCTGCACCCGTCGATGAGCCTGCCCGACGGCCTTGCCGGTCGCATCGAAGATCACCGCCTTGATGACCGAAGTACCCTTGTCTATTCCAAGCACGAAGCTCACGGACGCGCCTCAGGCGAAGGAGGCGACGCGGCCGGCGTCGGGCATAGGTTCGCCGGAAGAAAAGCGGGCAGTCTTCTGGTTCGGACCCTCGAAGATGTAAAGCGCGTCTTCCTGGATCGCGACCTCGACCGGCTCATCGATGGCAAAGGCCCTGTTTGGAGGCGTCATAGCCTGGACCGTTGTGTCGCCCGTCTGCACCGTGACGAGAATAGAATCGCCAAGTTGTTCGGACACGTAGACGTTGCCGGCAAGCATCAGGAAACCGGCACCGCGCGGAGCCTCGCCTTGCTTGTGAACGGAGACCCTGCTCGGCCGGGCACCGGCCACCAGCGTGCGGTCCACCGCAACGTGCGGTTTCGTGCACTCGGGAAGGAGCACCTGGCGACCTCCGGTACGGCCGGACAGTTGCGGCGTATCCCGCACCTCGGAAATCGCCAGCAGGTTCATCGAGTGCAAGCCGAAGAACTGGGCGACGAAAGCGTTGACCGGCCGGTTGTAGATTTCCTCGGCCTGGCCAATCTGCTGCATGACTCCGTCGCGCATCACCGCGATCCTGTCGGTCATGGTCATCGCCTCGATCGGGTCGTGCGTGACGATGACGGAAGTCGTTCCGAGCGAACGCTGGAGGCGCTTCAATTCTCCCCGCAGGCGCGCGCGCAGCAGGGTGTCGAGATGGGCGATCGGCTCGTCGAGGCACAGCAGGTTAGGCTGCCGGACAAGCGCGCGGGCGATCGCCACGCGCTGCTGCTGGCCGCCGGACATCTGCGAAGCCCTGCGGTCGATCAGGTGCCCGATATTCAGCATCGCGGCCACCTCCTGCACCTTCGCTTCGATCTCGGCCTTGGGCAGGCCGCGGATTCTTAGCGGATAGGAGATGTTCTGCCGCGCTGTCATATGCGGATAGAGAGCGTTCTGCTCGAACACCATCGCGACGTTGCGCTCCTGTGGGCTGCGTGCCTCGACCGGAACGCCGTCAAAGGCGATGGTGCCTGACGTCGGGCGCTCGAGCCCGGCAAGCATGCGCAGCACCGAGGTCTTTCCCGAGCCGGACGGACCCAGTAGGCCGAAGAACTCGCCGTCCTCGATACTGAACGAGACGTCCTGGACCGCATGGACAACGCCGGCATACCACTTGTTGATGCCCGAGAGGGTGATTGAGGCCACAGGAAGGTCTCCTTACCGTCCGCCGAGCTCGACGGAAAAACTGCGGATGAGCGATCGCTGCATGTAATAAGCAACGATGAGCAGCGGCGTGATCGCGACGATGCCGATGGCGCCGAGCTGACCCCAGTTCGGCTGCTGGAAAAGGAAGAAACTCGCGAGCGCCTTGGGCAGCGTGATCACGTTCTCCCCGGTCAGGACCAGCGCGAACAGGAACTCGTTCCATGCGAAGATCATCGCGAGGATGCCGGCGGTCAGAATGCCCGGCGCGGACAGCGGCAGGAGTACGTCCCAGAACAGCCGGTACCAGGGCGCCCCATCGATGCGGGCTGCTTCCTCGTAGGTCTTCGGGATCTGGCGGATGAACTCGGCCAGCAGCCAAATGACCAGCGGCAGGTTCATGAAGGTGTAGACGATCACGAGACCGGTGTAGGTGTCGAACAGCGAAAGTTCCTGAAAGAGAATGTAGAAGCCAATGACTGGTACGATCGGGGGCAGCATCCGCAGCGACAGGATGGTGAAGCTCAATTGGCCATGTGGTGGAAAACGCCGGGCGAGCGCATAGGCGGCGGGATAACCGAGCAACAGGCAGAGCGCTGTCGAGAGCGACGAGACGATGAGGCTGTCGGCGATACCCTTGCCGCCGCCGATCGCCCAACCTTCGGAGAAATTCTCGAGCGTGCCGTTGACCGGAAGAATTGACGGCGGCGAGGTGAAAAGTTCCGAATAGGGCTTGAACGCCGTCAACAGGAGCCATGCCAGCGGCAGGAGAAAGAGCGCCAGGATCAGCACGATCGCGACATGTTTGGCGGCGGTTCCAAAGTCGATCGCTCGCTCGTGGTGGCTTGCAGACACCGCCGTCATGAATTTGCTCCCTGCAGGCGGGCGACCGGGTTCTTCACGTTCGAGGGCAGGCTCTCCGCGTGGGCCGGGCCTCTTTCGCGCCGCTTCGCAAAGCCCAGGATGAGGCTCGTGCCGACTGTCAGCAAGATGAGCTGGATGATGCTGAGGGCGCCTGCGAGGCCAAACTCGAATCGGCCGAAACCGATGTCATAGGTGTAGTAGGCGAGGTTCTGCGTGGAGGTTCCGGGGCCGCCGCGCGTCAGAATGTAGATGATGTCGAAGACGCGGAAACTGTCGATGAAGCGCA
>JAEYXI010000035.1 GCA_023428515.1 Pseudomonadota bacterium
GGAACACCTCGGCTCCAACAATTCCTTCGTCTCGACGCGTGACGGGCTCGTCCTGATCGATTCGCCGCATCGCCCGACCGACGCCATGCGCTGGCGCCGAACCGTGAAGGCGATGGGGGAGGTGGCATTTCTCATCAACACAGACCACCATATCGACCACACCATGGGCAACTATTTCCTGCCCGGCACCGTCGTTTCGCATGAGATCACGCGTGACCGATTGGTCAATCATGCCCCGGCCAGAACCTATGTCGACGATCTCATCGCGGTGATTGATCGGGAAGGATTGCCTCTGATCCGCGACTACAAGGTGAGACCGCCGACCGTCACCTTCGTCCAGCAGATGGCTCTCGATGTGGGCGGGCTTCGCTTCGACCTTACGCACCGGCCCGGCCACACGCCGAACAGCATCTATATCGAGCTCAGCTCACTCGGCGTGCTGTTTTCGGGTGACCTGTTCTGCGAGCTCGGTCTGCCGGCATTCGTCGAGGCGCATGTCTATGAATGGGTGGAGGCGGCCCGCTTCCTCGAGACCGTCGACGTCGAATGGATCGTCCCGGGTCATGGCAAGGTGTCCAGGCCACGCGACGTCACCGTATTCCGCCAGAAGATGGAAGAACTGATCGGCCAGGTGGCGGACGGAATCGCCAGGGGCGACCCGCGCGAGGCGCTCGCTGGTCGCATTCGCTTCGAAGATCTCATCCACATTTCGACCGGCGGCAGCCCCTCTTACCCCGATCATCTGATAGAACTCTTCCAGCGCAAGAGCATCGAGGCTATTTACGACCAGACCGTTCAAGGCGCATGACGCTAGAAGGCGTTCGACGGGTGCAGCTACCCCTCGAAACGTCCATAGGGATCCCCATGAGCTATCTCGAACCCATTGCCGTTTCGTCGATCGCAAACGAAGCCTTCAACAAGCTGACGCAGGCGATCGTCTCGGGCGAATTCTCACCGGGCGAACGCCTGTCGGAAGCCGAACTGGCGCGACGCTTTGGCATCAGCCGCGGTCCCATCCGCGAGGCGCTCGGACGGCTCGAGGGCAAGCTGGTCACTCGTATGCCGCGGGTCGGGGTCAGCGTCATCGATCTATCACCAGCGATGCTGCTCGACCTGTTCGCGGTGCGCGAGGCCCTCGAGGGCATGGCCGCGCGGTTGGCGGCCGAGCGCGTCCACGATGCAGAAATTGAGGAACTGCACGAGCTGCTGAAACAGCATGGCGACCATCCCGACGTCGCATCGGGCGCCGGCTACTACCAGGCCGGCAACGACGACGACTTCCACTTCCGCATCGTGCGCATCGCGCGCAACGAGCAGCTCGAGGCGATGCTGCTGAACGAGTTGTACTACAAGCTGAAGCTCTACCGCTATCGCATCAGCAGCAATCCCGGACGGGCGCAGAAAGCGCTCGAGGAGCATCGTGAGATCGTCAAAGCGATCGCGAGCCGCAATCCCGAAGCGGCCGAAGCGGCGATGCGTAGCCATATTCGCAATGCGATCGCGGCCGCGGTCAACCGGGTTGCCGGCAGTGACGGCGACGATGACAGGAGATCGACTTGAAACCTTGGGACGGCATCATCCCTGACGAAGAGCAGCGCGCCTATGCGGCGGCCGGCTTTGGTAAACCGACGGGGATGGGAAAGCGGCCGGCGCTGCTTATCATCGATGTGCAATACCGGACCGTAGGCACGACGCCGCAGCCGTTTTGGGAATCAATCAAAGAATTCCCCACCTCCTGTGGACAGACTGGCTGGGACGCCGTCGCCAATATTGCGCGTCTCCTGAAGGTGTTTCGGGAGAACAGCTGGCCGGTGCTCTATCCGCATGTAGCGCCGAAAGAGAGCTTCGACGCAGGCCGTCTGGCGGACAAGGTTCCGGCGCTGATGACGGTCAAGCGCAGCGGCTACGATTTCGTCGCCGAGGTGGCGCCGCAGGGCAAGGACATCCTGTTGCCGAAGAAGCATCCGAGCGCATTCTACGGGACGCCGCTTGCCAGCTACCTGGTCGACCTCGGCGTCGATACGCTGGTCGTCACCGGTTGCACGACGTCGGGCTGCGTGCGCGGCAGCGTCGTTGACGGCTTCTCCTACAACTGGCGCATCACGGTTCCCCACGACGCCGTCTACGACCGCAGCAAGGTCTCGCATGCGGTCAACCTGTTCGATATGGGCCACAAATACGCCGACGTCCTCAGTTCCGGCGAAACCCTGGAAGCGCTTGCCGCGCTCCAGGCCTGACGAAGCCGTGGATTGATGCGAGGCGCCCGGCCGAAGCCGGGCGTTTCGTCGACGGACTTCGGGATGTTTCGTTTACTCGACGCCGGCTAGGCGCAGGCGGATTTGCCCCATGTCGTTCCAGACCTGCTGCTCGACGATGAGCGAACCGCGAAGGCGGAAGCGGTCGGTGAAGCGGATGCCTTCGAACGGGCTGCCATCCGCCCAGGTCCCTTTCAGTGTGCCGTAGAAGATCACCGTCTCGATCCCATCCGCGTTGGCGGGCACGTGCAGGGTCAGGTCGTGCTGCTTGCGCACGCCACGGTAAGTTCTGCTGCCGGACGCCGCGAGATCTTCCAGCGAAGTGAACCGACGGTCGCCCGGATAGATCGCGACGAAGTCCGGAGCCAGCAGCGAGCGGGCCTTCTCGATCTCGTGATCCTCCATCAGGTCGAGGAAGGATCGGGCGATGGAAATGGCCTTCTCGGTAGCAGTCATGATGTCCTCACAGAATATCGGGCAGGATGGTCACGATCGCCGGGAAGATCGTAATGACGACCAGCGCCAGCAGCATGATGAACAGGAACGGGATGCATGCCGCGGCGATGAACGGCAATTGTCGTCCGGACACACGTTGCAGCACGAACAGGTTGAAACCGATCGGTGGCGTGATCAGGCCGATCTCGACGAGGATGACGACAAAGATGCCGAACCAGATCAGGTCAAAGCCGGCGCTCTGGGCAATCGGCTGCAGGACCGAACTAGTCAGCACGATCATCGACAGGCCGTCCATGAAGCAGCCGAGTATGATCAGGATGATCGCGATCACGAGCAGGAGGCCGTAGTAGCTGAGTTGGGCGTCGCTGATCCATGAAACGATCGTGCGCGGCACGCCGGTATAGGCCATCGCCACCTGCAGCGCGGCCGATGCGCCGAGGATGATGCCGATCGTGGCACAGAACATCACCGAGGCGGTCAGTGAGTCCCTGATGACTTCATAGGTGAGTTCGCCGTCGAGCCAACCCAGAACCAGGGCACCAACGACGCCGATCACTGCCGCTTCGGTCGGCGTGGCGAAGCCGCCATAGATTGCGCCGAAGACGATGGTGATTAGGACGACGAGTGGGATGAGGGATGCGATCGCCCGCCATTTGCTGCCGGTGCCGATCAATTGCCCCTTGCCAATGGCACGGTGGCGCAGCATCACCCAGACACAGAACATGCCAGCGAGCATCAATCCCGGCAGGACACCGGCGAGAAACAGGTCGCCGATCGAGACGTTGAAGGCGAAGCCGTAGAGGATCAGCGCGACCGACGGAGGGATGAGAATCCCGAGCGTGCCGGCGCCGCCGAGGGAGCCGAGAATGAGTGAATCCGGATAGTTCCGTGCGCGCAGCGGTTCGACGCTGAGCTTGCCGATCGTCGCCACCGTCGCGGTGGATGAGCCGGACAGGGCGCTGAACAGCGTGCTGGCGAAGATGTTGACCTGGATGAGGCCTCCCGGCATGCGTCCCACCAGGACCGCGAAGGCGTCGAACAGCTTCTGCGCGATCCTGGCGCGCGACAGCAACTCGCCCATCAGGACGAAGAGCGGAAGGGCCGTGACGCCCCAATTGGTCATCTGGCCGTGGAAGGCGGTTGCGAGTGCGATCCCTGGATCGACATTCACCACCAGCATGATGCCGATGACCGACAGGACCAGGATCGCCGCGGCAATGGGGATGCCGAGGAACAGGAACAGGAACAGGCCGATGGCGAAGCCAATGGCAATAAGGTCGCGGTCCATTACTCCACACCTTCCAGATTGGCAGTGGGGCCGGTGCCGAAGCCTTCGCCGAGCGCGCGCTGCAGAAAGCGCAGAATCAGGGCGATCTCCAGAAGAATGAGGCCGGTAAGGACGACACCCATAGGTAGCCAGCGTGGGATCGGCAAATGCCCGAGCAAGGTAATGCCTGACAGCCAGGCCGAGTACCACATGTTTGAAAAGCCGATCAGCAGGTATCCGACTATGCCGATCATGACGAGCGAACTCAGTATGCGCGCCGCGGACCCGTATGGGTTGCTCATCTTCTCGACGAAGAAATCGACGGCGATGTGCTGGTCCCGGGGGACGGCCGCGGCGAAACCGAGAGCGAAGGTGCCGCCGAGCAAGATGCCGGCAATCTCGTCGGCCGAAGGGATGGAGATGTAGGCGAAGCGCAGGCTGATGATGGCGACGAAGAGCAGCGTCAGTGCAGTCAGCGAGATGCAGGCAAGAAACATCGATACCTTGGCGATTGCATCGAGGATCGTGCCGATCAGCCGAAGGGTGGAAGTGTCGTGACGTGCCATGGCTTGGATCCGGCTCGGCTTGGAGGATGCGTGCGCCGCCCAGCCGC
>JAEYXI010000039.1 GCA_023428515.1 Pseudomonadota bacterium
TCGAGCAGCCCGCCCTTCGATACTCCGGCGCGATGCGCGACGGCGTCGAGCGAGACGTGTCCCGGTCCGACCTCCTTCGCCAGGTCGACGGCGGCCGCTACAATTTTGTCGCGCGAACTGGGCCTGCCTACTTTTGTCATGAAGCCTATCTAGCGCGGATTGACATTACCGTCCAGACGGTACAGTAATGCGCATGCGGCCGACGCTCTGTGGGAAGCTCGGCGGACGCATTCAACCCATTCTCCACTCCATCGTCGTTTGGTTCGGCCGGAATCATGATCCTCCGTTTCGTCATCGCTTTTGTGCTCGTTGTCCTGGTCTGTGGCGGCATCGTCGGATTCAACATGTTCCGCGATCAGGCCATCCAGGACTTTTTCGCCAACATGCCGGTTGCTCCGATCACCGTTTCGACGGTCGAGATCGAGCCGATCGAATGGACCCCTGGCATCGAGGCCATCGGCACCATCGCGGCTTCACGCGGCGTCGATCTGACGGTTGAAGCCGCCGGCATCGTCAAGGAGATTCGTTTCCAGTCCAACCAGCGGGTCTCGCAGGGCGACGTGCTGGTGCAACTAGATGACGGCGTGCAGCGAGCCGACCTCGAGGCGGCCAAGACCCAGTCGGTGCTCGACCAGCAGCGGCTCGATCGTGCGCTGGAGTTGCAGAAGCGGCGTGTTGGCTCCGATTCCGCGGTCGACGAGGCGCAGGCTGCGGCCGCCTCTTCGAAATCGCAGGTCGCCAAGCTTCAGGCAGTGCTCGATCAGCGCCAGCTCAAGGCGCCGTTCAGCGGCACCATAGGTATCCCGAGGATCGAAGTCGGCCAGTATCTGTCGCCCTCGCAGATCGTCGCGACCTTGCAGAATCTCGACACGATGCGGGCCGACTTCTCCGTGCCCGAGCAGCAGCTCTCCCTGTTGAAGATGGGCCAGCCCGTGCGCTTCGGTGCAACGGTTGAGGACATGCCCTTTGTCGGCTCGATCACCGGTATCGATCCCAAGGTCGACCCTGCGACGAGGCTGGTCGCCGTCCGCGCCGAGGTGACGAATTCGAAGGATCTGCTAAGCCCGGGTCAGTATGTACAGGTTCGCGTCGAGCTGCCATCCGAGAGCGATGTCATCGCGCTTCCGCAGACTGCTTTGGTGAGCAGCCTCTACGGCGACTACATCTATGTCGTTCGCCCGAAGGAAGAAGCGGCTCCTACTGAACCGGCGGGCGAGACTGCTGGGCAGGAGCCCGCTGGACAGGAGGGCGAGGCTGCACCGGAGGCGGCCGAAGGCCAGCAGGCTCCAACGCTCGTCGTCCGGCAGGTTTTCGTCAAGCCAGGGCGCAGGAACGAGGGGCGCGTCGAAGTCACTGAAGGCGTGAAGCCCGGCGACGAGGTCGTCACCGCCGGCCAGAACCGCCTCTCCAACGGCGCTGTCGTCGTCATCGACAACACGATCGATCCGACGGCACGCGGAACCCAGGCCGCGATGCTGCCATGAGTCCGTCCGATCTCTTCATCCGTCGACCGGTAATGTCGACGGTCGTTGCCTTGATGATTCTGTTGCTCGGGTTTCAGGGCCTATTCAACCTGACGGTACGCCAGTATCCGGAGGTCGAGGAGACCGTCGTCACCATCACGACGGCCTATCCTGGCGCCGCCGCCGACCTCATCCAGGGCTTCATCACCGCGCCGATCGCGGCTGCCGTCGCGACGACGGAAAACATCGACTACGTGACCTCGCAGAGCCGCCCGTCGGCCAGCGTCGTCACCGTGCAGATGCAGCTCGGCTCCGATCCCGATGCGGCGTTGACCGAAGTCATGTCGAAGGTGCAGCAGGTCCGCAGCGAGCTACCCGAGGACGCCGAGGACCCGACCATCGTCAAGGGCACGGGCCAGCAATTCGCCATCATGTATCTCGCGATGCAGAACCCCAACATGACGGCGGAGCAGCTGACCGAATACATCGAGCGCGTCATCCGTCCCAGGCTTTCGACCGTCGAGGGCGTCGCCGAGGTGCAGGTGCTGGGCGCGGCCAACTATTCGATGCGCATCTGGATCGATCCGGTGAAGCTGGCGGCGCGCGGCATCACCGCGGCCGAAGTCCTGTCTTCGCTGCGCTCCGCCAATTTCCTGTCGGCGCCCGGCAAGACGAAGAACGAATACGTCGCCTATTCGGTCACCATGCAGTCGACGCTGCAGACGCCCGAGAGCTTCGGCGCCCTGCCGCTGAAGTCGGAAGACGGCCGCGTCATCCGCCTGCGCGAGGTCGCCGAGGTCGAACTCGCGGCGGAGAGCACCGACACCGTCGTCAAGTTCAACGGCGAACCCGGCACGTTCATCGGCATCTTCCCGACGCCGTCAGCCAATCCGCTCGACACGGCAGCCGCGGTCATCAAGGAGCTGCCGGCTGTGCAGGCTTCGCTGCCTGAAGGCATGACGATCACGCTCGTCTACGATTCCACCGAGACGATCAGCGCCTCCATCGAGGAGGTGTTCAAGACGATCGCCGAGGCGGTCGCCATCGTCGTCGTCATCATCTTGCTGTTCCTCGGCTCGTTCCGCTCGGTGTTGATGCCGATCGTGACCATTCCCCTGTCGCTGATCGGCGTTTTGTTCATCCTTTTCCTGATGGGCTATTCGATCAACCTCCTGACGCTGCTCGCCATGGTGCTGGCGATCGGTCTGGTGGTGGACGACGCCATCGTCGTTGTCGAGAATATCCAGCGGCACATCGAGGAGGGCATGTCGCCGATGCAGGCGGCGTTCCAGGGCATGCGCGAGATCTTTGCGCCGGTCGTCGCCATGACGATCACGCTTGCCGCGGTGTTTGCCCCGCTCGCCTTCACCGGCGGCCTCACTGGCGCGCTCTTTAGAGAATTCGCGCTGACGCTCGCCGGCGCCGTGGTGATTTCGGGCATTGTCGCCGTCACGATCACGCCGATGATGGCGGCGCGCATCCTGAAAGGCGGCGCGCACGGCCGCTTCCAGCAGATCGTCGACCGCACCTTCGACCGGGTAGCCAGCCGCTACGAAAGGCTGGTGTCCGGCTCGCTGAAATACCGCCCGGTGACGTTGATGATCGTTATCGCTCTGGTTGCCGTGACCGGCTTCATGTTCTTCAAGACCTCGAGCGAACTCGCGCCCGAGGAGGATTCCGGCGCGCTCTTCTCGCTGGTCACCGCTCCCCGCTATGCGACTTCCGAATATACCGGGCTCTACGCCGACCAGATGATGGAGCTGACGAAGGAGATAGAAGAGCTCCGCGCCTACTTTACGGTCGTGGGCTTCGGCGGCGAGACAAACAGCGGCATCGCGCTCTGGGCGTTCAAGGACTGGGGTGAGCGCGACCGCTCACAGAAGGAAATCCAGCAGGACATCCAGGGCAGGTTGTCGAAGGTCGCAGGCGTCGAAGCGCTGGTCTTCGCGCCGCCTTCGCTGCCGGGCGCCGGCGGTGGCCTGCCGATCTCGATGGTCATCCAGTCGACCGCCGATCCGAGCCAGGTCTACGAGGTCGCCGAGCAGGTCAAGCAGAAGGCGCAGGCGTCTGGCCGCTTCATCGTCGTGCAGAACTCGCTCGCATTCGACGCGCCGCAGGTCACGCTGAGCATCGACCGCGACCGGGCGGCGGCACTCAACTTGCCGATCAGCGAGATCGGCTCGACGCTGAGCCTGCTCGTCGGCGGCGGCGCCGTCGCGCAGTTCGACCGCGATTCCAACAGCTACGGCATCATCATGCAGGTGCCGGAAAAGCTGCGCGGCAATCCCGAGCATCTAGGCAGCTTCTACGTGCGGTCGGTCACCGGGGACATGGTGCCGCTCTCGGCGGTGGTTTCCGTCTCGACCAACGCCTCGCCGGACG
>JAEYXI010000101.1 GCA_023428515.1 Pseudomonadota bacterium
ATCTATGCACCTTGAGGCCGTAGTAGTTACGGCTGCTGGCTGGTCTTGGACGCTGGATTATTCAACCGCTGCGTCGACTGTTGTCGTGACGTCCTTTACCGCGCCGCGCGCGGTGTTTGCGCAACCGGAAAGCGCCAGCACGGACAAGAGGATGACGAGGACTGATGCAAGTTTCATTGTGAGGTGTCTCCCTAACTTGCGAGTAGGGCTTGCACGATACACTTATTGCCGCCGATGGCAAAAAGCCGGCCGCGCCTGGCGAGACGACCGATCCTGCTTCTAGCGCTTAAGCTGCGCGTTCCAGGCCTTTACCCCCTCGGCGATCATCTTGAGATGGTCGGCGGCGGTGAAGCCGGAAATTGCCTTGCGCGGCTTCAAATCGTGGTCGCCGTCCTCCAGCCAGAGGATCTCGATCTGCTTCGAGAGTTCATAGCCGGTAACCTCCTCGCGGCTGCCGAAGACGTCGCGTGTGCCCTGGCAGATCAGGGCAGGGGCTTTCAGCCCGGCGAGGTGCTTCGTCCGAAGCTGCTCCGGCTTGCCCGGTGGGTGGAACGGATAGCCGAGGCAGAGCAGGCCCGCGACCTTGCCGGTTGCGAAGAGCTCGTCCACGAGCATGCTGGCGACGCGTCCGCCCATCGACTTGCCGCCGATGACGAGCGGACCCTTTGCGCCGAGCTTTTCGACCGCGGATTTGTATTCCCCGATCAGCGTCTCCGCGCGCGGCGGCGGCTTGCGGCCAGCTTCGGTCCGACGGCTCGCCATGTAGCCGAACTCGAAACGTGCCACGCGGAAGCCGGCCTCAGCGAGCTCGGCCGTGATCGCGTTCATCGCCGGCGAATCCATCGGCGCGCCTGCGCCATGCGCAAGCAGGATGGTCGTGCTGGCGTCCTTCGGTCCGTCGAACAGGAAATCCATCAGCCCGCCGATTTCTGCATTGCCTGGAGGTCGATGAACTGGACGCCGCGCAAAGCGATTTTCGCCCAGTTCGATTTGTCGTCCAGCTCCAGATAGCGCATCCAGAGGCGCCGCGCCTCGACAAGGTCGCCGGCCTCGAATTCGAGGCGAGCGAGGTTGAAGATGGCGTCGGCATAATCGGCATCGAGCGCGATCGCCTTGTTGAGGTGGCGGCGGGCGGATGCGACGCGCCCGTCCTCGGCCATCATGCCGGCGAGATTGAACCAGGCTTCGACGAAGGAGCCGTCGAGCTTGATCGCGCGGGCGTAGTCATGCGCGGCTTCCGCATGCCGGCCGGCAGCGCGCAGGCAGTTCGCGCGGTTGAAGGCGGCGACCGCGTCGGACGGGTCGATGGCGAGGCAGCGCTGGTAGAGCGCCGCCGCTTCCTCGTGGCGAAGGTCGGCTTCGGCCCCCTCGGCTGCAAGGAAGAGCTCTTCGAGCCTGGCGTCGTCGGCCGTGTCGAGGTCGAAGACGAGCTGGCCGCTGAGCTCGCTGACACCTTGGGCAGAGAGCGCATAGATCGTCTCGGCGTCGGCCGCATGGAGCGACAGCGCGGTGAGCGACTCGACCGGCCCCGAACGGTGGATCGAGCGGGCGATGGCGCTCCAGTTCGCGCCGCTGGCAACCAGGCCGGCATATTTTTTCGCCAGGATCAGGTCGCGGAAGGAGTAGGGCTCCTCGTCGTGCTCGAAGGCGTCGAAGAGCGAGAGGAGGTCGAAGAGGCTTGGTTCGAGATGCGACTGGTCGAGCAGCGACTGACGCGACAGTTCCGCCTTTTCGGCAGGCTTGGCGAGGCCGAGCAGGCGCAGAAGCCCATTCTCGCTGAGCGGCCGCCGCCCGGCTTTCAGTTCGGTATCGTAGCGCTCTTCGATGTCTGCCTCGGCGGCGGTGTCGAGAAGCTTGCGGCCGAAGACCAGCCGGGCGGTACGCCGCGATACGCCGCGCCGCAAGAGGATAGCGTGGCGCTTGGCCTCTTTGGCGACCAGCCGATGCGGCAGTCCGGAAAACGCTCCGTAGGTTCCGAAAACCTTGCCGGAGTGGCCGGTCACTTCTTGCCCTTGCCGGCCGTCTTGCGGCCACCTGCCGCGGCGACCTTGGCCGGAGGCGCCTCGGCCTCCGCCTTGCTCTTGCTCTTCGCCGGCGGCTTGGACTGCGCCAGGCTCGCCTTCAGCGCATCCATCAGGTTGATGACGTTGCCGCGCTCAGGTGCTGCCGCGATGATAGGCTTGTGGCCCTTCAGCTTGTCGCGGATCATCGTCATCAGCGCAGCCTCGTAGCGGTCCTCGTAGTTCTTCGGATCGAAGGTCGTCTCCTTCTGCTTGATCAGCGCCTCGGCGAGTTGCAGCATTTCCGGATCTGGCTTGCCGGTCGGGATGGTGCCGAAATATTCGGCGGTGCCGCGCACCTCGTTCGGGTTGCGCAGCGTGCAGACGAACATGCCGGTCTCGCGCGCGCCGATGGTGATCACACGCTCGCGGCTCGACAGCACGATGCGCGCGATGGCGAGCTTGCCCGCTTTGCGCATCGCCTCGCGCAGCACGATGAAGGTCTCTTCCGCCATCGCCCCGTCCGGTGCGAGGTAGTAGGGCGCGTCCTGGTAGATGACGTCGACGGAGTCCTCGTCGACGAAGGCTTCGATGTTCATCGTGTGGTTGGACTCGATGCGCACCGCCTCGAGATCGCTCTCATCGATGATGATGTACTGCTTATCCTCGTACTCGTAGCCCTTGACGAGGTCGGAGCGCTCGACGAGCCCGAGCTCGGGATCGACCGGCTTCATGTTGATGCGGTTGTGGGTCTTCTTGTGGAGCTGGTTGAAGCTGATGCGCTCGCTGGCGCTGGTCGCCGGATAGAGCCGGACCGGGCAGCTCACCAGACTGAGTTTGAGGTAGCCTTTCCAGCTTGCACGGGGTGCCATGATTGTCTCCTACGCAGCACACTACTCACTTCGCAGCGGACAATACCGGCAAATCTTTAGCAAATTCGTCAATATCCGCCCAAGGGTCTCCTGACATCGATAGAAGGCCCGGGAGTGAAGAATAATTCAAATCCTCCGGTGCGTCGATGGATTCGAGATCGGCCCAGGCGACCGGCGTCGACGCCGGCAGGTTGGTGCGGGCACGCAGCGAATAGGGAGCAGCCGAGGTATGGCCGCGCGCGTTGCGGTGAAAATCTATGAAAATCCGTCGCTTGCGGTGCGTTTTTCCCATATTGGTGGTGAATGTGTCGGGCTGCTCGGCGGCGAGTTTTGCGGCGATCTTGCCGGTTGCGTCATGCACCGCCTTCCAGCCGAGCTTCGGCTTGATCGGCACCACGACATGAAGACCCTTGCCGCCCGACGTCTTGACGAACGGCGTCAGCTTCAGCGTCTCCAACTCACCGCGTATGTGGACCGCGGCCTCGACGATCTCGCGCCAGGCCATGCCTTCGCCGGGGTCGAGGTCGAAGGTGACGCGGTCCGGTTTCTCCAGCCGTTTGCGTGTCGTGCCCCATGAGTGGAACTCGACGACCCCGAACTGCGCCAGCGCCAGATAGCCCTTGGCGTCCTCGACCGAGAGGTAGGATTTGTCTTCGCCCTCGGAATTTGTCAGCTCGAAGGTGCCGACGGAGGCGGGCATGCCGGTGAAGGCATGCCGCTGGAAGAAGCAATCCTGCGGCTTGCCGGTCGGGCAGCGCACCAGCGACACCGGGCGACCCATGATGTGCGGCAGCATGAAGTCGCCGACGAACGCGTAGTAGACGGCGATGTCGAGCTTGGTAGGGCCTGACTTGCCGAACAGGCGTCGGGTCGGGTTGGTGACCCAGATCGTCGCGAGGTCGGCCTCGGAGATCAGCCGCTTGCGCTGCACGGTGGTCGCGGGGGCTGACAGTTCGACATCTCTCAGCCCCTTGAACACCGAGTGACGCAGCAGGTTGTCGCTCGTCCGGTTGGCGTAGTGGATTTTTGCGGCGAGCACTGGGCGGACCCAGATGATGTCCTTGGGCGCGCCGTCGAGCGG
>JAEYXI010000118.1 GCA_023428515.1 Pseudomonadota bacterium
TCCGCTCGGCCGGCAAGACCGGCACCACGCAGTCCTACCGCGACGCCTGGTACATCGGCTTCACCGGCAACTACCTCGCCGCCGTCTGGCTCGGCAACGACGACTTCTCCACCACCCGCAACATGACCGGCGGCTCCCTGCCGGCGATGGTCTGGCACAGGCTGATGACCTACGCGCACGAGAATGTCGACCTCAAGCCGATCCCCGGCATCGACAATCCCTTCCTCGACGCGCAGGTCGTCGCCAAGGCCGAAGAGAAGCAGAAGAAACAGGAGGCCGACCTCGGCAACATCGAGCGGCGTCCGGTGCTTTCCGGCTCGACTACCAGGGCGCTGCGCGCCATCGCCGACATCTTCAAGAATTCATCCGTCATCGACGCGCCGCCGGAGCCTGAGACGCTGTCGGCGCTCTAGCCGCCGCGCCGGTCTCCCTCCGGCGCATCCCGCTTGCCATCCGGGCGCGCGCCGCGCTATCCGAAGCGGCCCGTTTCCATCGGCGACCCTCAATCGGCGACCATGCTGAAAACCGCCTTCCTCACCTTCGTCGTGCTCGCCATCTCCATCGTCGGGGGCGGCGCAAGCGTGTGGTACACGCTGAAGGCCAATGAGAGGGTCGGCGCCGTAACCATCGGCGAGTGGACGGCTTTCCCCCTGATCGGCACGCCCGACGCCGATCCCTACTCCAAGGCGCGTGTCGCGCGGGACGGTCTGCTCGCGCTCGGCCGGGCCGAGGGCCTCTCCTTCTCGGCACAACGCGATTCCGACGGCGCGACGCTCAGGCGCGAATGCAGCTACCGCATCGAAGGGCCGGTGCCTTCCGCCCGCTTCTGGACGCTCTATGCGGCCGACGCCGCCGGCAGCGTCATCCGCGCAGGAACACGGCGCTCGGCCGCGCTGCACTCCTACCAATTGCTCCGGCTGGCCGACAATTCCGTGTCCATCGCGGCCGGCGCGCATCCCTCGCCCGGCAACTGGCTGGGGTTGTCGGGCGCCGGTCCGATGACGCTGGTGCTCACCTTCTTCGACACGCCGATCGCGGCCAGCACGGGCGCGTCAGATATCGTGCTGCCCTCGATCGTGAAGGTCGGCTGCGATGCTTAGGCTGCTCTATGCGCTCCTGATCGGCCTCGTCGGCGCCGGCATCGTGCACATCGCCGTGCTGCTGCTCTTGCCGCAATTCTCCGAGCGCGACGCCTGGTCCAGCCTCGCCGAGGCGGGTGACTTCTACAAAGCCGTACGCATCGACGCCGGCGACGGCAGCCCGCCCGTCGTCAAGGCCGTCGACCCGCTCTTCCACGCAGCCGCATGCCGGTTCGACCTGGACGAAGGTCCGGTCCATATCCGCACGCCCGGCACCATCCCCTTCTGGTCGGTGTCGATCTACAACCGCGCCGGCCAGAACGTCTATTCCTTCAACGACCGCGCCACGGACAAAGGCGCGCTCGACTTCGTCGTGCTCACCTCCGATCAGATGATCGAGGTGCGCAAGGCCGTACCGGAAGAGTTTAACAAGGCGATCTTCGTCCAGGTGCCGGTCGGCGAAGGCATCGTGCTGGTACGCACCTTCGTGCCTGACCCGACCTGGGAAGAAGCGACGTCGGAATTCCTCGCCAGGATCGCCTGCACCAAGGAATGAAGCGTGACCCTTGAGCATGGACCATGCTCAAGAGAGCGGACGAACCGCCCGACGAACCCGCTAGTGCCGCGGCCGCGGCTTGTCCCGCTTCTGATCGGATCGGCTGATCGCGGCGTCACGCGCCTCCGGCGCATGACGCTCGTAGCGTATTCCCGGGAAGATCACGATCGACGCCGTGTCTCCTGCGGCAAGCGGCTTTCGGACGGTCGCCGCTTCTCGCGGCGCAAATGCCAGTACGCTGCCCATGACTGCGATTTCCTCTCGGCTTGACCCGGAGCAACCACGCAACGCCTCCGTATTCATAAGGCCAGCAGACGGTTAACAGGACTTTAACGGATCGCCGCTAATTTGAAATCAGATCGGAGCTTTCAGGGCAGTCGCCCGGCTCCGTCGAACCATGATCCGAAGGCCTTTCGGACAGATCATGGTTGCATGGGTAAGTGTGTATCAGGCGTACGGCGTGTCCTCCTCAGATTTCCTTCAGATCACGATCAGGAACGACGCGCAGAAGGCCGAGCGGCTTTTCCGCGCCACCGTATCGGCATTCTGTTCGCTGCCGCGTCCGTCCCGGCGCGAGATCGCCCAGCTCGACGATCTTGCTCTTCCCCTCTTCGACCTCGTCTCGGTCGAATCGAAGCGCTACGTCGCCGCAGCTCTTTCCGAATGCCGCGACCCTCCCATGGCGCTCGTCAGGCGCCTCTGCGACGAGAGCGTCGACATCGCCGCACCTCTGCTCATACGCTCGGCAGCGCTGAGCGACATCGACCTCATCGCTCTCATCGGTCGCCACGGCTATGCTCACGCCCGAGCGATCGGCCGACGGCGTGACCTCAACCCGACCATCGCCCGTCTGGTCGCCGCGCTGGAGAGCAAGGTGGTTCCGCTGCGGCCCCGCAGCACGGATCCGGCGACACGCCCTCAGGCCGAGAACGCTCCCGCCCAGACTGCCGCGCACGAACACGCCCCCGTCCGCGCGCCGGGCGAGGCTGTCGAGGAAACACGCCGCCGCTTGCGCGCGATGATGCGCCCGGCCTCAACGTCGACTTCCACTTCTGAAGCATCCCGTCGAACGCCTTACGACCGTCTGCGCGAGACCGTGCTCAGCGGCCATGCCGCCTTCTTCCAGACCGCACTTGCCGATGCGCTCGACAAGGATTTTACGGCCGTTCGCGATACCAGTGACGACCCGTCCTATTCGTGGCTGCTGGACGCTCTGCGCATGCTTGAGATCAGTGATGAGAAAGCATTTCTCGTCACTGCCGCGCTCTACCCGTCGCTCTTCGGCGATCTCCAGGCGATCCGCCTTTTCCTGCTGCGCTATGCCGCCATCAGCCGCGAGGAAGCTTCCAAACGCATCGCGCTGTGGAGGGCGAACATCGCCGAGGTCCCGTCGGAGTCTTCATCGTCCTCGAAGTCCCACGACAGGCGGGTCGCCGGCTGACGCAGCTTATGCCTGCGCAACCGAGATAAGGTCCTCGACCGTCCCCTGTCCCGGCTCGATCTCGACCACCCAGATGTCGTAGTCGAAACTCTTTTCCTTCTCCAGCCGAGCATCGAGTGCGGCCTCGTCGGCGAGGTCATAGCGGATGAAGAAGCGCTCGTCGGGCTTTGCCGTGTCGTAGCTTGTCTGCGGCGCCGGCCCGAACAGCGCGGCTCCGCCCAGCCTGTCGCGCACAACCACGAACACGGCGCCGGCCTCCAGCGCGCCGCGTTTCACTATCGCAGCGAAACCGCCGCCGGAAAAGACGCGCCTCACCAGCGCTGAAACCCACAAATCGGTCGTGACCCGCATGGGCCTGCTCTATTGCAATTTCAGGAAAAGTGGAAACCGGTTTTCGCTCGGGAACGAAGCGATGAACCGGTCTGGTGTCGGGCGACGCCGAAGGCCAAGCCAGTCGGCACTCACACTCACTTGATCAGCCCGATTTCCTTCATTTTCGCGTAGACAGCCTGGTCGGCGTCGCCGGTGACTTTCAGGCCAAACAGCGACTGGAACTCCTTGATCGCCGAGGCGGTCTGGGCGCCCATCAGGCCATCGATCTCGATAGCGTCGTTGCCGAACTCCTTCAGTCCGGCCTGCACCTTGGCGACGCGTTCGTCCCGCGTCAGCAATGCCGGCTTGGCGGCGGCATCGCTCACCGCTTCATCCGGCGTCGCCGCCACCCGCTCGACCGCCGCATCGCGCGGCGCGGGAGAAGGAAGCACGGCCGGCGTCACCGAACCGGTGCCGAGCTGGTCGAGCAGGCTGTCGTCGACATTCCCGGTCACCGCCATGCCCATCTTGGCCTGGTACGCTTCGATCGCCTCGCGCGTGTTGGGGCCTAACAGCCCGTCGACGTCACCGCTGTAGAAATTGAGTTGCCTCAGCGTCTCCTGCACTTCCTTGACCGTCGGATCGCCGACGATCTGTCGCGGCGGCTCGGGCCGTTCGATCAGGATCGTCGTCTCGTCGGGAAGCTCTGGGGGAGGTTCCGTTGCGCCAGGCCTCAGAAAGTCCCGCGTGGCAAAGAAAGCCCCCGAATGCGCATGCGGCTGGTACCACAGCGCGTTGGCGGAAACGAAGCTCAACGCCACCAGGAACGCGGTCGAACCGCCGACCAGCGTGGGATTGCGCGCGATCAGCCCGAGGATCGCGTTCAGGCCGTCGCCGAGCGACCAGTGCCCTAGCAGGGGCTCAGCCTCTTCAAGCTGTCTTGCGGAACGTCCCATCGAAGTCCTCTTTGGATCTGTTCGGCTTCATCGCGAAAACGTCGGCTTTGATCGCATCCTCTCGAGGCGCAGCATCGACAGGCAGGCTGATCGTCACCGTGGTGCCGTGCCCCAGCTCGCTTTCGATCGCCATCGTGCCCTGATGGAGGGAGACCAGGCCCTTGACCAGCGACAGGCCGAGGCCGGCGCCCTCGAAACGGCGCGTATAATCGTTCTGCACCTGCATGAACGGCTTGCCAATGCGCGCCAGATCGTCTGCCGACATGCCGATGCCGGTGTCCGATACCCAGAAATGCAGGCGCGAGCCGAGACGTTTTCCCCCGACCGCCACCGCTCCGCCCGGCGGCGTGAATTTTATGGCGTTCGAGATGAGATTGATCAGCATCTGCTTGACGGCGCGCTTGTCGGCATGGACTTCGCCTATGTCTGGCGCGAGCGCGACCTTGAGGTCGATCTCCTTGTCGGCTGCCTGCCTTTCCAGCATGGAGCGGCACATGTCGACTGCCTCGCCGAAGCGGAACGGCTCGAGGTCAGTCGGATAGCTGCCAGACTCAAGTCGCGACACGTCAAGGATCGAGTTGACCACGGCGAGCAGGTGGCAGCCGGACTCACGTACCAGGCTTACATATTCCTTCTGCCGCGGATCGGAGAAGCTGCCGAGCAGCCCATGCAGCAGCATGTCCGAAAAGCCGATGATGGAATTGAGCGGCGTGCGCAATTCGTGGCTGACAGCAGCGAGCGTACGGCTCCTGGTCAGTTCGGCGCTTTCGGTCGTATCGGTGGACGCGGCAAGTGCGGCGCGCAGCGCGGCCGTCTCATAATCCGCGCGCACGAGCATGGTGATCGCCGGTATCTCTGCCAGGGGCCGCATCATCTCGATGACGAAGGAACGATAGTCGGCGGCAACGGTGCCTGTGGACCCCGGAACCCTGATCCTTGCCTCCACCTGTCGGAAACCCGTCTTCTCGCGCAGGTCGGCCAACGCGCACATATAGGCGACGCGGTCGGCGACGTGCAGCCGGTCGAACAGGCCGGTCGACAGGAGCAGTTCGGGGGCGAGCCCCAGGATCCTGCGCGCCTGCTGCGAAGCATCGAGTATTTCGCCGCCCATATCCATGCGGATGACCACCGCCTCGACTATCTCTTCCAGCGGTCGCTCCTCATTGGCGACCTCCTGCGATTTCTCGTCCAGCCAGGCGACGATGCGAGGCACGACGAAGGCGAGATAGCCAAGCGGGATCAGCCAGTGCGAGGCGGAAGCCGCTGCACCAGCGAAGAGGTTTGTTCCCGGCGCTGCCTGCAGCGCCATTGCTCCCAGCGCGGCAGCGGCGCCGGCAAGTGCGGCCCTTGGCGTGCGCCTCACCCACCAGGCCTCGAACGGCAGCGCCGCGAGGATCATCATAGCCGGCGATGCCAGCCCGCCCGCTGAAGCCACGATCACCGCCAGCATCACCATGCCGAGCATCAGTGCGACGGCTTGCACCATGCGAGCCCGGCCGGTCATGATGACCAGCAGCGCCGTGAGAAAAGCCGTACCGAAGATAGCGCCGATGCCTGCCAGCATCGCTGGAATGCCGATGAGCGGCGGAAGCAGGATGGCGGCCGGCACGGCAATCAGGAACGGAGCCGTCAGCAAAACGCCGATCAGGCGGCGCTGATGCGTACGCTGAAGAGGCTCGCGCACGGAACCGTGGACCAGGCGCTCGCAGCGCGCGGCGATAGCGTCAAGCAGCTCACCGGTTCTGGTCCCAGATAGACGCACTCAAACGCACTCGCACTAGCCCGCTTCGCGGGTCGCCTTTGTTGTCATTGAAATTCGCATTGAGCCTTTAAGGAATGAATAAAGGCCCGGCTCTTTGACGCCCACACGATGGCGAATGAGGGGATGTGGGCCAGGCAAATGCCCAGCGGTTCAACCTATGGTAAACGGGGCCTTAGTTTCCGCCGCCCCAGTCGCCCTTCCCCGACTACGGAACGGAACGGCGCGAGCCCTGGAAACCGTCGAGAAATCAATCGCTTGCATGATAAATGCTTGATGTATGCGTCGGCGGCCGTTTTTTGCCAATTCGATTCAAGTCCGAATCGCTAAAATTTGAATCAAATTTGCCTCGAATGTTATTCTTGGTCGCAAGCCGTCCTTCGGCTGGCTGTGGCAAGGTCGTGTCGTAAGGAATGAATGACTCGCTTCTGCGATCATGGTGGCGGCTGGGCAAGAGGGCTAACGAAATGGGCTTCCTGATCCGAATGGCGTTCTGGTTCTCGCTGGTGCTTCTGGCGCTTCCGCTGGACACTGGCGCGAATGGCGATAGCGTCAGCCCCATCCAGGCGTTCTTCGCCGCACGCGAGGCGGTCGATGATGTGTCCGGCATCTGCGAGCGCAAGCCTGATGTTTGCGAGGTCGGCAAGGCCGCCATGCAGACGATCGGCGCCCGGGCGCGTGAAACCGCCCGGATCGCTTACGAGATGCTTGAGGAGAACGGCAAATCCGCGCCAGTTCCGGCCGATGACGTCGGTGCTCTGATCGCGTCCGAAGGCGAGGCTGCTTCGCCGGCGGCCGAATCCACCGACTCCGCCGCCACCGGCAGCGTGACCGTTTCGAACTGAGACCCTTCGGATTTGGTCCCTCCCGCTATTTAGGAGGACACCTCTGGCTGACAGCTTGCCCTTCAGCCGGTTGGTATGCCCGAGCTTTTTTCGTGACCTATGCCTTCGCTGCGCCTATATCCGTCTCATGACGACGATCGACGCAATCCGCGACGACTTTGCCTTCCTCGATGAGTGGGAGGATCGCTATCGCTATGTCATCGACCTAGGCGCCGCGCTGCCTCCCTTCCCCGACGAATCGCGCATAGACACCTACAAGGTCCCCGGTTGCGTCAGCCAGGTCTGGCTCACGACGAGAATCGGTGACGGTCCCGATCCGGTCGTCGCGTTCCAGGGTGATTCCGACGCTCACATCGTGCGCGGCCTCGTCGCCATCATGCTGGCGCTCTTCTCCGGTCGGCATGCGAGCGAGATCGTCGCCACCGATGCCGAGGCCGTGCTCAAGGAACTCGGGCTCGACGAGCATCTGACCCCGCAGCGCGCCAACGGGCTGCGCTCGATGGTGAAGCGCATCAAGCGCGATGCGGAACTCGCGCTGAAGCAGACGGCGTGACCAGGACCTCTTACCTCGCTTGGATCAGGTGATCGCCGGCCGATAGTCCGCTGCGCCCCAGTGAAGCATCTGCCGCGGCCGCTCACGCCCAGCACCGGGATTGTAGTGGCGGCTGAGCACGCCGAGCGCAGTCTTCAACACGATCTTGGCCGACCGTACGGGCCAGCCGCGTTCCATCTCGACTGTCTCCATGCCCTTCAAAAAGCAGCACACGTCGATGAGTATGCCTGACAATTCCGGGCCGACGGCGCGGATCGCATTCTCCACGCGGATTCTTGCCGCAAGAGCCGCGTCCGTCAGGTCGGCAATGCCGCCGTCGCGCCGACCTGACGATACGCTGGCGACCCAGTTCGCGCCGAGCCTCGGCATGATCTGCCCGCGCGTATAATCCGCGCGCAGGCGCTCGCCTGCCTGGAACTCGGTCGAGGTGAGAAAAGCCCCGCCATCCCGGCCCTTGCGCCGCATCAACTGACCAAGCGGCGATTCCGACCGGTTTATCGCAACCGTCTCGATCCGCCCGCCATCGTTTATGGTGGTCGTTTCAATGTCGCGGCGATTTCCCGGAAACGGCCGCGCCTCCGCGTCGGCTAGCGCTAACTTGCCGCCGGCCATCTGCAGTTCGCCTGCCCGCACCATCTCCGCCAGCAATTTTTGCTCGACGGAGATCGTTCCACGTTCGCCGGCGTCGAGCAGTATCCTGTCCTTCGCCGCAGCGTCGACGAGCTTGACCCCTCCGCGCGCCAGGAAGCGGAGGATGCGCGATCTCAACCTGTCTTGGATGGGATCCATCTTCCCCATGCTTCAGAGCCCCAGCCGATTGCCGAACGCCGCAAGCGCCACCCGCTCCGTCATGGTGATGATGCGGTCGAAGTCGTCATCGTCGCGAAGATCCTCGATCAGGTGGCAGGCATACATCACCGTCGTGCGGTCTCGCCCGAACGCCCGGCCTATGTCCTTCATGTTCAGCCTCAGCACGACATGCGCGACATACATCGCCACCTGCCTCACCCGCGACACGCCGAGGCTCGAACGGCCGGGCTTGCGGATCTCCTTGCTCGAGACGTTGAATAGCGCCGCCGTGATATCGATCATGCCCTCGCAGAGCTCGAGCGCCAGTTCGTCGACCGGCCCCGCCGGCGGGCTGTCGAAAATCGTCTCTGTAATGCCCTGCCAGGGTGTCTCCCGGACACCGGAACGGACTGCCGCCTTGGTGGATGTGAGTTGCACCGAACTTGTCCCCCCTCATAATGATAGGAATAAGTTCTTATATCGAGGCTGACGGCACCTGTGAACAAACAAAGAACTTCAAAGCAACCATAAATCTTTCAAGCAGCTGATTTTCCTACTTATTTTTCGCGATCTGGGAAAAAATCCCCGCGATTTTATCCCCACGCTCTGCCCGCTCCTCATACTCGAAGGTCATTCGAAACAGGAGCTATCGGCATGAACGCCCTTCGACAGGAAATAGCGGCCTTCCTCGAAAACAAGGAGGCCAGGACGTCGGAGGCGCGGCAGATGGCGGCGCTGCAGATCGCCTGCCACTTCGACCTTGCCGAAGCACTGAAAGCCGAACCGGCGGCCCGGACCCTGATCGTCATACGGCTCGAGCGCATGATCGAGCGCGAAAGGCAGCGCGGCATGCGCAAGCACTGGAGCTACGACCTCAACCGTCACATCGCGCTCAAGCAGGCGCTCGACAGCCTTTGTCCAGTCGAGCCCAGCGCCGTCTCTTCCAAGAAGAGCCCGGCAGAACGGACAAAAAGGTCAATGCAAAGAAAACGGCGCCCGCAGGCGCCGCTTCAAATAATTGGCAAAAGCTTGGCTGGGCTCTAGCGAGGCTAAGCCGTTACTTTCCGCCTCTACCGGATTTGCGCTTGCGACCAAGGCCCATCTTCTTCGCGAGCTGGGAACGGGCGGCCGCATAGTTCGGCGCAACCATGGGATAGCTAGGATCCAGATTCCACTTCTCGCGATATTGATCCGGAGTCAGCGCATAGTGGGTCATGAGGTGGCGCTTGAGCGACTTGAACTTCTTTCCGTCTTCGAGACAGACGATGTAGTCGTCATGCACGGAACGCTTTGGATTAACCGCCGGCTTCTGCTTGTCGGCTGGTGGCACCTCGGTTCCGCCGCCGACCCGGCCAAGCGCGGCATGCACATCGGCGATCAGATTCGGAAGCTCCCCGGCAGGCACCGGATTGTTGCTGACATAGGCCGCCACCACATCTGCGGTCAACTCGATCAGCATCTCACTGTTTTTGGTAGGTTGCTCGGCGATTTCCATATTCTTTCGGGCCCCAACATAAAGTTTGCGTGTTGCCCCTTTTAGTCTAGAGCGGGGCGGTGCGCGACTTTTCACAGGCTAAGCCTTATGATTCGCGTCGTGTGTGGTTATGAAACGCGTGAAAGTGCAAGTCAATTGGATATTCGATCAGTATTGTACGATAAATATGGCTATTTCTGTATATCGCAGCTATTTTCAGCTCCTTACTGAAACTCTTTAAGCCTATTTTACGTACGCGCGCCCTCTACGCCACGTCAAATCGGTTCGGAATTAACTGGAACAGCATCTGGCGGTTTCAAGCCTGCCTCCCGAATCCAGTAAGTTTTCGGGTCACCCCGCTTCAGGATAGCACGCACGACCAATAGCCTCCCGATGCGCCGCTTTTGCCAGAAGCAAGTCCACACATGCGACCGAAGCGGTCGGCCCCGAAGCCTTCAACCGGCCAGTATCGGCACTGGCAGTAGGATGTTCCGGAGAATGTCAATCATGTTTATTTCTTGATTTCTATTTGTGGATCATCGCCCTCTTTGCAGTGGACCAGAACAAAACGTGTAAACGCAATCGCCGCAAGAAACGCCACCGTCGCGACCAGAATGTCCGATGGCAGGTGGAAGTGGCATTTTCACGGCGTCAGGCAATGGATTGGCCAATTACTCAATGGGGCGTGATGTAGCGGCCATAGACCCAGCCGGTCACGAAATCGCCATTCTGAGCGGGATCGTGCCAGATTTGGCACCAGCGGTAGCGGACGAGTTGCTCCTGTTTCCATTCTGGCTGGCCGGAAATGTCGAGCAGATTGACGCCGCCCGTGCATTTTCCGGTCATCTGCAACACGGTCCCGTTCGGATACGCTGCCTGCTTCTGCGAATTGCTCGATGGATACTTGCGCACGTTCAGCGTGTCGCCGAAGGCCACGTTGGTCACTTGCCACGCGGCAAAGGTTGCGGCGGTGGCCTGGATCGTGGCAAGGCCGATCGCGGCAGCGGCCAGAATAGACGCGGTTCTGAAACGGGAAATCATCAAATCCTCCTTGGAGTCTCCCGATTGATATGCATGGAACCTAGATATCGACCCTTGAACCGGCCCTGATCGGCGTGTTCATTCGGCATTCAAGAATTTTCGTCAGCGAGACGCAATGACCCCCAAATCTCTATTTCCTGCCATCGAAGCACCGAAAACAGAAGAGCGCCCGGTCGAAGACACACGTCATGGCATCACGCGTGTCGACGAGTTCGCCTGGCTGCGCGCCGACAACTGGCAGGAAGTGTTCAAGGATCCGTCCGCTCTCGACCCCGCCATTCGTACCCATCTCGAGGCTGAGAACGCCTATCAGACAGCACTGATGGCCGACACGGCGGATCTCAGGAAGCGGTTGTTCGAGGAGATGAAGGGCCGGATCAAGGAGGACGATTCCTCCGTTCCGATGAAGGACGGGCCGTTCGCCTACGGTTCCTCCTACAAGAAGGGTGGCGAGCAGCCGCGTTTCTTTCGCACGCCGCGCGAAGGCGGAACCGAAGAGATCATCCTCGATGGCGACGCCGAAGCTGAAGGAAAGGCTTATTTTCGCATCGGCGGCAGCGATCATTCCAGCGACCATCGCCGGCTGCTCTGGTCTTATGACGACAAGGGTTCGGAATTCTTCCGCCTGCGCGTGCGTGACATAGAGACCGGCAAGGATCTCGGCGACGACGTATTCGACACGAGCGGCGGCGGCGTCTGGAATGCTGCCAATGACGGCTTCCTCTACACACGCGTCGACGAAAACCACCGCCCGTCCAAGCTGTTCTTCCACACACTCGGCACCGATGTCTCGCAAGACAGGCTGGTCTACGAGGAAAGCGACCCCGGCTTCTTCATGGATGTCGGAGGCTCGCGCAATAACGACTGGATCTTCATCTCGATCAACGATCACGAGACCTCCGAATTCAGGTTGCTCAGCACCGACGACCCGACCGCAGAGCCGGCGCTGGTGGCGGCCAGGGAAACCGGATTGCAATACGATCTCGAGGAAGGCGGCGACGTCTTCTTCATCCTCACCAATGCGGACGGCGCCAAGGACTTCAAGATCATGACGGCGCCGGTGACGAACCCGACACGTCCGAACTGGAAGGAGCTCGTCCCGCATGAGCCCGGCCGACTGATCCTCTCGACGCTCGCCTTCAAGGACTTCCTAGTGCGCCTCGAGCGCAAGGACGGTCTGCCACGGATCGTCGTGCGCGACCGCGCAAGCGGCGAGGAGCACAACATCTCTTTTGACGAGGAAGCGTATTCGCTGAGCCTGCTCGGCGCCTATGAATACGACACGGACGTGATGCGCTTCTCCTACTCCTCGATGACCACGCCGGCGCAGGTCTTCGACTACGACATGCGCACCCGCGAACGCGTGCTTCTGAAGACGCAGGAAGTCCCCTCCGGTCATGATCCGGACCACTACGTGACCCGGCGCCTGATGGCGCCGTCGCATGACGGCGAGCTCGTGCCGATCTCACTGATCTACCATCGCGACACGCCGCTCGACGGCTCGGCGCCGGCGCTTCTCTACGGCTACGGTTCCTACGGGATCACGATCCCGGCAGGTTTCAACACCAACATCCTGTCGTTGGCCGACCGCGGCTTCGTCTATGCGATCGCCCACACGCGGGGCGGTAAGGACAAGGGATTCTCCTGGTACGAAGACGGCAAGCGGGAGAAGAAGACCAACACTTTCCTCGATTTCATCGCGGTTGCCGGTCACCTCGTCAGCTACGGCTATACGTCGCACGACCGTATCGTCGCGCAAGGCGGGTCGGCAGGCGGCATGCTGATGGGCGCCATCGCCAACATGGCTCCGGAAGCGTTCGGCGGCATCATCGCGGAAGTTCCGTTCGTCGACGTGCTGACGACAATGCTCGACGACACGCTGCCGCTGACACCTCCGGAGTGGCCGGAATGGGGCAATCCGATCGCCTCGGAAAAGGACTACAAGACAATTGCCGCCTACTCGCCCTACGACAATGTGGCGGCGCTCGACTATCCTCCGATCCTCGCCGTTGCCGGCCTCACCGATCCACGCGTCACCTATTGGGAGCCGGCGAAATGGATCGCCCGCCTGCGCGCCCGGTCTGCCAGCGGCAATCCGGCGCTATTCAAGATCCACATGGATTCGGGCCATGCCGGCGCATCGGGCCGTTTCTCGCGGCTCGAAGAGATCGCTTACGTCTATGCCTTCGCGTTGAAAGTCGCCGGCAAGATGGATAGCGACAAGCTTGCCTGACTTCGCCCCAATGTTCCCGCAATCGTCCCGCCAACAGGCCGTTCGGTTCGATAGCCTGCCGGAATCCCACAGATGCTCCTCATCGATACCTACCTCGACAAATCGCCGATCCAGGGAATGGGCGTCTTCGCCAAGAGCGCGATCTCCAAGGACACGGTGATCTGGCGGCTGGACGAGCGCTTCGACCGCCTGATCGAAGTCGATGTCTACGAAAGCATGACGGGACCGGTGAAGAACTATCTCGACCGCTACGCCTATCCGCGCCGCAGCGATCCTCGCTTCATCGTCTTCGAGGCAGACGATGCGCGCTACATGAACCACGCCGACAACCCGAACTTCGGCTTCCGGTCGGAGAACGAGGCGGTGGCGCTGCGCGACATCGCCGCCGGTGAAGAGCTCACCTGCGACTACAACGTTTTCTTCGAGGACGGCTTCGAGTTTCTCGGCGACCGGTAGTCTTGCGGCGTGCGTCGCCGTTAGCATCACCCTATGGATGAGAATTAGCGGCTCAGCTCGCGGGCGCGGTCCGCGCCGGATAGCCGTTAGGATGCGGTGGCACGGCTTTCAGGTAGGCCGCGATGGCCTCACGGTCGGCCGCTTCGAGCCGCGCCAGATTGCGCTGGACCTCAACCATGGAGCCACCAACCGAATCGAATTCGGGCGTGAACCCCGTCTCGAGATAGCTTGCGATGTCGCTCTCCGACCAATCGCCAATACCGCCCTCGCCTGAGGTGATGTTCGGAACGACGCCCTCGCCTTCCGCAGCAACCGCGCCGGAGAGCCATCTCGTATTGTCTGTGCCGCCGGCGAAGTCGCGCGGCGTGTGGCATTCGCCGCAATGGCCGGGGCCCTCGACCAGATACTGGCCGAGCCTGACGCTTTCCGGCGCGTCGGCGGCGAGCGCGATCACCGGCTCGTCATCGAGGTAGAGCAGCTTCCACAAGCCAAGCCCGCGGCGGATGTTGAAGGGGAACAACAGCGTATTGTCCGCCGCCCTGCCCGCAACGGCAGGCAACGTCTTCATGAAGGCGTAGAGGTCGGCGACGTCGGCGGGATTCATCCGCGCGTAGGAGGTGTAGGGAAAAGAGGGGTAGAGATGGCTGCCGTCGGGTGCCACGCCGCGCATCATCGCGTTGGCAAAATCCTCGACCGACCAGTTGCCGATGCCGTCCTGCGTATCGCTGGAAATGTTGGGCGGCACGAAAATCCCGAACGGTGTCTTCAATTCAAGCCCGCCGGCAAGTTCCAGCCGTGCGTCGCCTTCGGCCTTAGGGCGTGCGTGACAGGAGGTGCAGCCGCCTGCCCAGAAAATCCGTTCGCCGCGTGCAGCGTCGCCCGCGCCAAGCTGAGCCAGCGTCGCAGCATCGAGTTTTTGGGGCTCCGTCAGAAACCAGAACGCTCCCGCGCCGATGCCTACAAGCACCAGCGCGGAACCGATCAGCTTTTGCCAAAGACCCAGCGGTCAGCCCTTCTTGATGCGGAACGTCTCGTGGCAAGCCCCGCAATTGGAGCCGACCGCGCCCATCTGGGCTTTGAGGCCATCCACATCCGCCGGGGCGGCGGCAACCGCCGCGGCGGTGTCCGTCCTGAACTTGTCGATCGCCGCCTGGAATCCGGCAGCATCCTGCCAGACCTTCGGCGAAGACGTGGTGTCGCCCGTATCACTCCCGGCTGGCCAAAGCGTTGCCGGGTCCATTTGTTGCGCGTCGGCGCTGAGCTTGTTGAGGGCTGCCAACACGGCAGCAGCGTCGAAAGCTGCCTCTCCTTTTACGAAGCCGGTCAACTCCTTCATCGCGGCGCCATTCGATTTCATCAGGGCTTTGCGGTCGGCAAGCGGATCGGCCAACGCGGCCGATGTCACAAGCGCCAGAGCTGAGATGGCGAATATAAGCTTTCTCATTATCCCTCCAGTTGGGCGTGTCATGTCGCAAGACGCTAACGAAAAAGCAGCGTCGAAAAAGCCAAACTCTCTTTCACGGTTTCGTGATGCGGGTGGGGAGCGGTCCATAGAAAAAAGCCCCGGCGAACCGGGGCTTCAAAAAATCAGTCTTTCGCGGCTTCATACATC
>JAEYXI010000161.1 GCA_023428515.1 Pseudomonadota bacterium
AAACGAGGCGTGGCAATGATCAAGCACGACCTTGCAACGCTTTCCCTCTCCCCGTTTACGGGGAGAGGATGCCGGCAGGCAGGTGAGGGGCAGCGCGAACGTATGAGAATCTGGCACAACCCTCATGCGCCCGGAGCCCGCTCGTGGACGCCATTACTCCCCCAATTTCACCCTTGCCCTTGACACGCCATGCCCCGCAACGCCATTTCGGCATCATGCTCGACCGACCCACAAAACCGCCGCTGACGATCAGGCTGTGCCAGCCGCGCGGCTTTTGCGCCGGCGTCGACCGCGCGATCCAGATCGTCGTGCTGGCGCTCAAGAAATACGGCGCGCCGGTCTATGTCCGCCACGAGATCGTCCACAACCGCTACGTTGTCGAAGGGCTGCAGAATCTCGGCGCCGTCTTCATCGAGGAATTGTCCGAGATCCCGCCCGAGCACCACGCCTCGCCGGTCGGCTTTTCCGCCCCCGGCGGGCCGAAGTCCGTTCCGGCCGACGCCCAGGCGCGCAACCTCTTCTATCTCGACGCGACCTGTCCGCTCGTCTCGAAGGTCCACAAGCAGGCGATGCGCCACCAGCGCCTCGGCCGCCACGTCATCCTGATCGGCCATGCCGGTCACCCCGAGGTGATCGGCACGATGGGCCAGCTTCCGGAAGGAGCCGTCACGCTGATCGAGAGCGAGGAGGACGTCGCCCGCTTCGAGCCGGCCGATCCCGCCGCACTCGGCTTCGTCACCCAGACCACCCTGTCGGTCGAGGACACGGCCGGCGTCATCCGCGCGCTGGAGGAAAAATTCCCGCTGATCCAGGCCGCGGCGGCGGAATCGATCTGCTATGCCACCACCAACAGGCAGGACGCCGTGAAGGAAACCGCTGCTGGCGCCGATCTCTTCCTCGTCGTCGGCGCTCCCAATTCGTCGAACTCCATGCGCCTCGTCGAAGTGGCCGAACGGTCCGGCGCAAAAATGTCGCTGCTCGTCCAGCGCGCCGCCGACATTCCCTGGGATCGCATAGGCAAGATCGAGACGCTCGGCCTGTCGGCCGGCGCCTCGGCGCCCGAGATCATCGTCGACGAGATCATTGACGCTTTCCGCCAGCGCTTTGAGGTGACCGTGGACCTTGCCATCACTGCCACCGAGACGGAGAACTTCCCGGTCATGCGCGCGCTCCGCGATGTCGAGCTCACCAAGGCCGATATGGCCTTCGTCAACGGCTGACCGCATGGCCGTCTATACCGACGTCACCGAAGGCGAGCTCGAAACCTTCCTGCGGGAATATCCCGCGGGAAGCCTGCTTTCATACAAGGGCATCGCCGAAGGCTCCGAGAATTCGAATTTCCTGCTGCACACCTCCGAGGGTTCTTTCATCCTGACCCTCTACGAGAAGCGCGTCGATATCGATGACCTGCCGTTCTTCCTCGGCCTGATGCATCACCTCGCCGAGAAGGGCATCTCCTGTCCGCTGCCGGTCGAGCGCCACGACGGCCAGCTCTACGGCACACTGGCAGGTCGTCCTGCCGCGCTGATCACTTTCCTCGAAGGCATGTGGATGCGCCGCCCGACGGTGGCCCATTGCCGCGAGGTAGGCCGGGCATTGGCCGAACTCCACGTCGCAGGCCAGGATTTCGCGCTGACGCGGCCGAATGCTCTTGCGATCGACGGCTGGCGCAAGCTCTGGGCCGGTTCCCATGAGCGCGCCGACGAGGTGGAGAAGGGCCTCGCCGCCGAGGTCGATGCCGATTTCGCGCTATTCGATCGCGAATGGCCCAGGAATCTGCCGTCGGGCGTCATCCATGCCGACCTTTTCCCTGACAACGTCTTCTTCCTCGGCGAAAAGCTCTCCGGCCTGATCGACTTCTATTTCGCCTGCAACGACTTTTATGCCTACGACGTCGCCACCTGCCTCAACGCCTGGTGTTTCGAGAAGGATTTCTCGTACAACCTCACCAAGGGCAGGGCGCTGCTTGCGGGTTACCAGTCGGTACGGCCGCTCGGCGAAGCGGAGAGAGAGGCGCTGCCGATCCTCGCGCGCGGCTCGGCACTGCGCTTCATGCTGACGCGCCTCTACGACTGGCTGACCATTCCCGATGGCGCGCTGGTGCAGAAGCGCGATCCGATGGAATATATCCGCCGCCTGCGCTTCCATCGCGCGGTCAAGTCGCCCTCGGAGTACGGTCTGGTATGAAGGCGCCCATATGAAAACCGTGGAGATTTTCACCGACGGCGCCTGCTCCGGCAATCCCGGTCCCGGCGGCTGGGGCGCCATCCTGCGCTTCAACGGCCAGACCAAGGAGCTGTCCGGCGGCGAGGCGATCACCACCAACAACCGCATGGAGCTGATGGCGGCGATCTCGGCGCTCAATGCGCTGAAGGAGCCCTGCGAGGTGCTGCTTCACACCGACAGCAAATACGTCATGGACGGCATTTCCGGCTGGATCCACGGCTGGAAGCGCAATGGCTGGAAGACTGCCGACAAGAAGCCGGTCAAGAACGGCGAGCTCTGGCAGGCGCTCGACGAGGCCAACCGCCGCCACAAGGTCAAATGGCACTGGGTCAAGGGTCACGCCGGCCACGACGAGAACGAGCGCGCCGACGAGTTGGCCCGGATGGGCATGGAGCCGTTCAAGGGCAAGACCAGGACGGCCGATCCGATCGTCTCCGCCGCCAGGACCCCGCGGCTGATGGGAAACTCCGTCCGCAAGAGCTGACCCGGATCCTGCCGGATCCGGATCGGAGCGTCGTCGTTTCAGAGCTGCTCGAGAA
>JAEYXI010000151.1 GCA_023428515.1 Pseudomonadota bacterium
ATCTCGACGCCCTTGACGGCGTTGATCGACATCAGGTTCGACGCGATCTCCTGGTCGAGCTTGGCATAGATCGGCGCGCCGAGCCCGGCGGGCGTGCCCTCGGCGACGATCTCGATCAGCGCGCCGACGGAGGAGCCCGCCTTGCGTATGCCGTCGAGGTAGTCGGCGAAAACAGGCACCGAGGCCGGGTCGGGCGTGAAGAACGGGTTCTCGGGATCGCCGACGAAATTCCAGTTCCAGTTGGCGCGGTTTATTTCCCGCTCGCCCATCGCCACGAGTGCGCCGCGCACCACCATGCCGGGCACGATTTTTCGCGCGATGGCGCCGGCGGCGACGCGCGCGGCGGTCTCGCGCGCCGAGGAGCGCCCGCCGCCGCGATGGTCGCGAAGGCCGTACTTCATCTCGTAGGCGTAGTCGGCGTGACCGGGGCGGTATTGCCTGGCGATCTCGCCATAATCCTTGGAGCGCTGGTCGACATTCTCGATCAGCATGGAGATCGGCGTGCCAGTGGTGACCAGTGCGTCGCCGTCCTCGAGAACGCCTGAGAGGATTTTCACCTCGTCGGGCTCGCGCCGCTGGGTGACGAAGCGGGACTGGCCGGGACGGCGGCGGTCGAGCTCCTGCTGGACGTCATCGCGGGTGAAGCGGATGCCGGGCGGACAGCCGTCGACCACGCAGCCGAGCGCCGGCCCGTGGCTCTCGCCCCAGGTGGTAACCCTGAAAAGGTGCCCGAATGTGTTGTGCGACATGATGCTGCCCAGAACCGGCAAGAGGCCGGCAACGGCAGCGTTCTATTGGCCTTTTTCCCGGGGGTCAAACCGCAGGTCACGGGTTGCAGGAAGCTGTTACCTGCAACCGTCCGGCGAAGCACGCACCGTCACCGAACGGATACGCGAGGCGGCTAGCGTCCTCGCTCCGGACAAGAAGAAGGCCGGGAAAATAAGGTGGTGCAAAACCGGGTTCCACTTTTGACACATTCAGGGTGTTTCTGCTCTGCTCGCGTCGGGGAACAGCTCGCCCGCGCTGAGCAAAAAATAAGAAGAGGTCTGATATGCGTAGCCTGATCGGCGGCCTTGCGGCCGCAATGATGCTTTCGACGATCGTTTCCACCGGCGCCTTCGCGGCCGAGGCGGAAGGCAAGGTCAAGTCCGTGGACCGGGACAATCTGACCATCACGCTCGACAACGGCAATTCCTACAAGCTGCCGGGCGAGTTCGACGTCGAGGCCATCAAGGAAGGCATGCTGGTGCTGCTCGCCTACGACAAGGTCGGCGACCAGAACATGATCACCGACATGGAGTTGTCGGAGTAGCAGTGTCCGCCCTGGGCGATCACGCCAGGGATTTTTCGAAGTAGACGCGGTTGAAGCCGTCCTCTGTGCGGCGTGCCACCTCGACATATCCCAGTCTGGGGTAGATCGAGAGGTTTTCGATCATCTTCTCATTGGTATAGAGATGCACGGCTTTCAGGCCGCGCTGCCGGGTGGCTTTCTCGCAAAAGCCGATCAAGTCCCTGCCGACGCCGCGTCCGGCCGCCCGCGGAAGCACAGCCACGTTTTCCAGGAGGACATGGTCCTTTTCCGCGCGGAACACGATGAAGCCCTGCAAGACGCCAAGGTCGTCGGTGGCGACGTAGACTTCGTCCGCAGCGATCTGCGCCGCGAAGTCGGCGAGCACGGGGGCAGGCTTGCGGCCGATCAGCGGCACATAGCGCGCATAGGCCTGTTCGGCGCAATCCCTGATCTCGGCTTCATCGGCGGCTTCGGCCTTGCGGATCATATCGCCATCACCGGTCCAATCCTTACAGCCACTCCAGCCTGGAATCCTTCAGACGCAAAACGCGGTCCTGCACGATCTCCATCTCGGCAACTTCGGCGACCGGCCGATCCTCGACCAGCTTGAACAGGATGCGGAGCACCCCGCCGTGGGTGACGCAGATGGTCGGCTCCTTCAGCGCCTCGTACCACGGCCTGACACGGTTGAGCAGCATCTGGTAGCTCTCGCCGCCCGAGCCCGGCGCGACGAAAGCCCATTTGTCGGAAAACCGCGCCTTGGTCGAACCGGGCTGGCGCTCTTCCAATTCGGCATGGGTAAAGCCCTGCCAATCGCCGAAATGCACCTCCATCAGGCGAGCGTCGACACGGTAGCCGCGCTCCGGCAATTTCATCTCGGCGCGGATCAACTCCATCGTCTCGCGGGTGCGCTTCAGCGGGCTGGCAACGAAGTCGAAATCGTCGGGGTTGTCGACCAGTTCAGCCAGGCGGCGGCCATTGCGCACGGCCTGGCTGCGGCCGAGATCGGTCATATCGGTGTCGGCCTGCCCCTGGAGTCGCAGCTCGGCATTCCAGCCGGTCTGTCCGTGCCTGACGAAATAGCAGAGCGGCGGCATGCGCAGGCCTGTCGTTGCGGGCGGGCGGGCGCGGTCAGTCCTTGACGGTCGAGATGTCGGGCGCATCGACGGCCTTCATGCCGACGACATGGTAGCCGGAATCGACGTGATGGACCTCGCCGGTGACGCCGCGCGACAGGTCGGAGAGGAAATAGAGGCCGGCGTCGCCGACTTCCTCGATCGACACGGTGCGCCTGAGCGGGGCGTTGTACTCGTTCCACTTCAATATGTAGCGGAAGTCGTCGATGCCCGAGGCGGCAAGCGTCTTGATCGGGCCCGCCGAGATGGCGTTGACGCGGATATTCTTCGGGCCGAGGTCGACGGCGAGGTATTTCACGCTCGCCTCGAGCGCCGCCTTGGCGACGCCCATGACGTTGTAGTTCGGCATCACCTTCTCGGCGCCGTAGTAGGTCATGGTGAGCATCGAGCCGCCGTCGGTCATCAGCTTCTCGGCGCGCTGGGCGACCGCCGTGAAGGAATAGACGGAAATGTCCATGGTCTTCAGGAAGTTGCCGTGGCTGGTGTCCACATAGCGTCCGGTCAGCTCTTCCTTGTCGGAGAAGCCGATGGCATGGACGATGAAGTCCAGCTTGCCCCATTTTTCCTGGAGTCCCGCGAAGACGGCGTCGATGCTTGCCATGTCGGTCACGTCGCAATGGCCAGCGACCAGCGCGCCGATCTCGGCAGCAAGCGGCTCGACGCGCTTCTTCAGTGCATCGCCTTGATAGGTGAGCGCTATCTCGGCGCCTTGTTGAGAAAGGGCCTTGGAGATGCCCCACGCGATCGAACGGTTGTTGGCGACGCCCAGAATCAGGCCTTTCTTGCCGGCCATCAGGCCTTGACCAACCGCCATAAGGGATTCTCCGTGCTCGTGAACGCAGTTGCCTATCGCACAGGCACTAGACGCCTTCAAGCCAATAGGAACGGGCTTTGGTTCCCTTCGGGGAAGCCAACTCACTTGTGACGCAACAAGGATTCCAGCTCGGAATCGCCACCCTCAGGCAGCATGACGCGGACATGGGCGTAGAGATCGCCGTGGCCACCCGCCTTTTCGGGCAGGCCGCGGCCCTTCAGCCTGAGCACCTTGTCGGAGCTCGACCATGCCGGAACATTGACGGCGATGCGGCCGGTCGGCGTCTCGACGGCGAGTTTCGCGCCAAGCACGGCGTCCTTCAGCGGCACCGGCAGATCGACATGCAGGTCGCGGCCCTCGACGCGGTAGCGCGGGTGCCTTCGGAAACGAATCTTGACCAGCGCGTCGCCGGGCTCGCCGAAACCCTGCTCGCCCTGCCCTTTCAGGCGGATCGTCTGGCCGTCCTCGACATATGCAGGAAGCTTGACCGCGATCTTGCGGCCGTCGGGGAACATGGCGGTGACCTTAGGCGCAGTGGCGGCCTCCTCGACGGTGACGTCGAGCGTCACGTTGACGTCGCGGCCGGGCGGTGCCTGACGCGGACCGGCGCCCATGCCGGGACCGCCACGCTGGGCCGCATGGCCGAACAACTCGCTGAATATATCGCCCGCGCCGCCGCCGAACGGGTCGCCGCCCGTGCTGCGGAACTCGAAACGCGCGCCGCCTGGGCCGCTCTGCTGGCGGCGGAAGCCGGCGAAGGGGTCGCCGCCCGCGCCACCGCCGGCGCCCGGATGGAAGCCTTCGAAACCCTGGAAGCGCGGCTTTCCCTCGGCGTCGATCTCGCCGCGGTCGAAAGCGGCGCGCTGCTTCTCGTCGCCGATGATCTCATAGGCCTGGTTCGCCTGGGCGAAGCGGTCCTTGGCCTTCGAATCATCGGGATTCTGGTCAGGGTGGTGCTTCTTGGCGAGCTTGCGGTACGCCGATTTGATTTCCTTGGCCGAAGCGTTCTTGGCAACGCCCAGCACCTCATAGGGATCGCGCATAATGTCTGCCTGCGATTCTGTTTTACGCAATTCCGGGCGGAAAACCGGTTTCCACTTTTCCTGAATTGCTCCGGGTCTCTGGCTGCGACTATAGGGGGTTCAGTCGCCTTGATATATGCGTTCGGCTAGGAAGAAATTCCAGTCCCGGCATAACCAAGTTTCAAGCGCGTCAGAACGCCTCGAAATTCCGCATGCGCCAGGCGCCGGAGGCGACCATGCAGGCTTCGCCCTTGTACATGCCGATGCCGTCGAAGCTCTCGCGGGTTGCGCTGAAGCTGCGGCAGAGCGTGCCCTTGCCCTTGACCTCGGAGAGGCCGGTGATCTGGCCGCGCGCGCCGG
>JAEYXI010000335.1 GCA_023428515.1 Pseudomonadota bacterium
CGCCACCATCGTTTCCCTGGGATTGGCCGGCCATGAACCCGACACGGTTTCGGCCAGGATCGCTGCAGTCAAGCTTGCCCGGGACGCCGGCGCCGATTGGATGATCGCGCTTGCGCCGGGCGAGGGCATTCCGGACGATGCCTTCGAACTCGCAGCGCCAGGCCTTGGCCTTTATGACGCGATCTTTGGCGCAGCACATGTGCGGGGCAGCGAGGAAGCCGTGGTACGGCTGAGCCGGCTTGCGTTCGATCAGGCCGAACGATTGCCGCACGCGCTGCTCAATTGGTGGATGCCGGACGCCCATCTGATACGGACGGACGTGGCATCCAAGGTGCTTGCACGTGTCGCGAAGAAAACCGGCTCGAACGGGAAACTTGACTATCTGTTCGACCTTTGGGGCAGTGCGCGGTGCATGAAGTCGGCGCAGCCGTTGCTGGAACTTGAAGCCGATCCGCAACCGCTCGGCGCGGAGGGCAGGGACGTTGTACTTCAACGCTTGGTTGATGAGCCGGTCTTCCTGCCTATCGTCCATGGCGACGCCGTTTACCATCTTCCCTATACCGGCCGGAACGCCGGCATGGAGCGCGAGCAGTCGCGCGGCCTGTTCTTCGAGGCGATGGAACTGGAGGAATTGCGCAAGGCGGTGAAGCCGGGCGCGCATGTCGTCGATGTTGGCGCCAACACGGGCAACCATACGATCTTCTTCGCGGGGCCGATGAAAGCGGCCTC
This sequence comes from Pseudomonadota bacterium, assembly GCA_023428515.1. Next base: position 730 of record JAEYXI010000335.1, read on the forward strand.
GGTGCTGCCTTTCGAACCACTGCCTGCGGCCGCGGACGCGCTGCGCGCCGGCGTGGCGCGCAACGGACTGGAGAATGTCGACCTGTCGCGTCTCGGGATCGGCGTGGCCGACGGCGAGGGCCGTGCGACGCTTATGTTTTCGGGTCGAGGCGGGCTTGGAGCCACCAGCCTTGAGCCTGATCCCTCGGGGGAAATCAGTGTCGCGACGCTCGATTCGATGGTATCGGGTCGCGTCGACCTGCTCAAAATCGATGTCGAGGGAATGGAGATGGCCGTGCTGGCAGGTTCCCAACAGCTGATCCGACGCTGGAAACCGTTGATCTTCATAGAGATAGCGAACCGCAATACGCCGGCTCTGATGGAGTGGCTGAGCGACGCGGACTACAAGGTGACGCGTATCTTCACCGACAAGGGCCACGCCAACTATCTGCTCGCGCCGGAGAGTGCCGACTGATGCGCTTCTTCATCACCGGCACGGCAGGTTTCATCGGCTTTCATGTGGCGAAGCGCCTGTTGGACGATGGCCACACGATTCTCGGCTATGACGGCATCACGCCTTACTACGATGTGGAGTTGAAGCGTCGCCGGCATACGATACTGGCGGAAAAACCCGGATTTACGGCCGTCGAGGCCATGCTGGAGGACGCATCCGCCTTAGAAGCGGCTGTCGACAAAGCTGCGCCGGAGATCATCATCCACCTCGCAGCACAGGCCGGCGTACGCTACAGCCTGGAAAAGCCGCACGCCTATGCGACGGCCAACCTCGTAGGCATGGTGAACATGCTGGAGGTCTGCCGTGCGGTGAAACCCAGGCACTTCCTGTTCGGCTCGACGAGCTCGGTCTACGGCATGTCCGACAAGCCGGAATTCGTCGAAACGGACACTACCGACCGCCCTGTCTCGCTTTACGCCGCCACGAAGAAGTCCGGCGAGGTCATGGCGCATTCCTATGCGCATCTCTTCGACATCCCGACGACGGTCTGCCGCTTCTTCACGGTTTATGGCCCGTATGGCCGGCCGGACATGTCGCTCTTCAAGTTCGTAAAGGCGATCCTGAGAGACGAACCGATCGACGTTTTCGGCAAGGGCGTGCACGAGCGCGACTTCACCTATGTGGACGATCTCGTGGAGGCGGTGACGCGTCTCGTCGGCTGCGTTCCGGTGATCGGCAAACCGGTGACGTCACCCGGCGTGACCGACACGCTGTCCGCCATTGCTCCCTATCGCGAGGTCAACATAGCCGGCGGCAAGACAGTTGGCTTGATTCGATACATCGAGATGATCGAGGAAATCCTTGGAAAGAAAGCAAAACTGAACATGCTGCCGATGCAGGCGGGCGACGTGATGCGAACCTCCGGCTCTCCGGTATTGCTCGAGGCGCTGACAGGCTACAGACCACACACCGGCATCCGGGAGGGGGTGACCAGCTTCGTCGACTGGTATCTGAAGTCGGAACAGGCGCGCTGATCGATGGATCTCGACGACAAGAAGATCGCCGTGATCGGACTCGGCTATGTCGGCCTGCCGCTGGCGCTGGAGTTCGCCAGGAACAGGCCGGTGATCGGCTTCGATATCAGGCGGGAGCGGATCGACGAGTTGCTGGCCGGGCGGGATTCGACGCTGGAGATCGATCCCCAAGATCTTGACGGCGCCGATATCGAGTTGACCGACGATCCCGAAGCATTGCGCCAGTGCGGCATTTTCATCGTCACCGTACCGACGCCGATCGACAAGGCGAACCGCCCCGATCTCAAGCCGCTCATCCGGGCGACGGAGACGGTGGGCAAAGCCCTGCAGAACGGTGGTGTGGTTATTTATGAATCCACTGTCTATCCGGGCTGCACCCGCGAAGTCTGCGTTCCGATCCTGAAGAAGATGTCAGGGCTGAAGCTGAACGAGGACTTTTTCGTCGGCTACAGCCCGGAGCGGGCCAATCCAGGCGACCGCCAGCACCGGCTGACGACGATCACCAAGGTGACCAGCGGCTCGACGCCGGAAGCGACCGATGCGATCGATGCGCTTTACCGGTCGATCGTGCGGGCCGGCACGCACAAGGCCAGTTCGATCGACGTCGCCGAGGCGGCCAAGGTCATCGAGAACACGCAGCGCGACCTCAACATCGCGCTGATGAACGAACTCTCCATCATTTTCAACCGGCTGGGCATCGATACGCTGGAAGTGCTGGCGGCCGCGCAAACGAAATGGAACTTCCTGCCCTTTCGGCCGGGCCTCGTCGGTGGGCACTGTATCGGCGTCGATCCGTACTACCTGACCCATAAGGCGCAGGAGGCCGGCTACCATCCGGAAGTCATACTGGCCGGCCGGCGCATCAATGACGGCATGGGCCGTTACGTTGCCGACCAGGTCGCCCGGCTGATGATGAAGCGCGGCTTTCCGGTCGTAGGCAGCCGCATCCTGGTGATGGGCCTGGCGTTCAAGGAGAACACCCCTGATATCCGCAATTCCAAGGCAATCGACATCGTGCGCGAACTGAAACAGTTCAATGCGCTGGTGGATGTGTGGGATCCTTGGGTATCAGCCGAAACCGCCAGGCACGAGGCGGACCTGGAAAGCCTTTCGGGACCACCGTCGACAGGCTCCTATGATGCCGTCATCGTGGCGGTTGGGCATCGCGAGTTCGTCGAGGCCGGCGCCACGGGTGCGAGAGCGCTCGGAAAGGACGGCGTGGTGCTCTACGACGTCAAGGGCATATTCCCGAAAGCCGAGGCGGACGGACGGCTCTAAATATCGCCCTCAGATCGACGCGACTACATC
>JAEYXI010000162.1 GCA_023428515.1 Pseudomonadota bacterium
TGTGCGAGCCAGAACAGTTCGTTCCCGGAATTACCGGAACCAGGGAGAAGACAATGAAATCGCTTTTAGCATCGATTGCCCTTGCCGGCGCTGCCTTCGCGCTGCCGCACGCCGCATCCGCCCAGACCTATCCGGAGCGCACCATTACAGTGGTCGTGCCCTTCGCTGCCGGCGGACCGACCGACACGGTGACGCGCCTCGTCGCCGAATCCATGTCCAAGGACCTCGGTCAGCAGGTGATCGTCGAGAATGTCGGCGGCGCCGGCGGCACGCTCGGTGCGGGCCGCGTGGCACAGGCAGATCCGGATGGCTATACGCTGCTCCTCCACCATATCGGCATGGCGACCAGCGCGACCCTCTACCGCAAGCTGCCCTACGATACGCTCAACGCCTTCGAATATGTCGGCCTCGTCACCGACGTGCCGATGACCATCGTCGCCCGCAAGGACCTCGAGCCGACCGATCTCAAGGGTCTGATCGAATATGCCAAGGCCAACGCGGACACCGTGACCGTCGCCAATGCCGGTATCGGCGCTGCATCGCATCTTTGCGGCATGATGTTCATGAGCGCGATCGAGACGCCCCTCGTGACCGTCCCCTACAAGGGCACCGGACCCGCCATGACCGACCTGCTTGGCGGCCAGGTCGACATCATGTGCGACCAGACTACCAACACGACCAAGCAGATCCAGGGCGGCACCATCAAAGCCTATGCCGTGACCTCGCCTGCCCGCCTCGATGTGCTCAAGGACGTGCCGACCGCCGAGGAGGCCGGCCTGCCCGGCTTCCAGGTCGGCATCTGGCACGGCATCTACGCACCGAAGGGCACGCCGGCGGAAATCACCGAGCGCCTGTCGAAGTCGCTGCAGGTTGCGCTGAAGGACCCGAACGTGGTCGCGCGCTTCGCCGAGCTCGGCACCACCCCCTCCTCGGAAGCCGACGCGACGCCGGCGGCTCTCAAGGCCAAGCTGGAAGCCGAGATCGCGCGCTGGAAGCCGGTGATCGAAGCCGCCGGCCAGTACGCCGACTGATTTCCGATCTCGAACCATGAAAAGCTTGAACCGGGCGTCGCCATTGGGCGGCGCCCGGTTTTCAACTCCGCTCTGGTCGCCCTGCACTTGTCTCGCCGTTTTCTCGGGCAGAGTATGGACGGGGGGAAAGACGAGCGGACACGGCGGACATTCGAATCCGCCATCAGGAGGAGCCACTTCATGAAGCCGGCGACATTCGACCCGACCAACATCATCTGCGGCGCATTCTTCATTCTCGTGGGAGCAGTTTTCGCCTGGCAGTCGCTTGAGGTCGAGCTTGGCAGTTGGCTGCGCATCGGTCCCGGCGGCATGCCGCTGGCGCTCTCGCTGCTCCTCATCCTGCTCGGCGCAATCATCCTGCTGGCGGCCTTGCGTGAAGTCGGCGAGCCGGTCGGCGCAATCGCCTGGCGCGGCATCGTCTTCATCACCCTCGCTCCGATCATTTTCGGCTTCACCGTGCGCGGCCTGGGTTTCGTCGGTGCGGTCTTCATCACCGCGCTCTTCGCCTCCTTTGCCTCGCTGAGGATGACGCCGCTGCGCGCGCTGCTGCTCTCCGCGGCGCTCACCGCGTTCTCGACTGCCGTGTTCAGCTACGGGCTGGGCCTGCCGTTCGAACGCTTCGGCCCCTGGCTGCGCTGAGGAGGCAAGCATGGATCTTCTCGGCAACCTCGCGCTCGGCTTTGCGACCGCCTCCACCCTGGCCAATGTCGGCTTCTGTCTCATAGGCGTGCTGCTCGGCACGCTGATCGGCGTGCTGCCGGGCATCGGCGCCACCGCCACAATCGCGATGCTCCTCCCGATCACCTTCCAGATCGGCGACCCGGTCTCGTCCCTGATCATGCTGGCCGGCATCTACTACGGCGCCCAATATGGTGGTTCGACCACCGCGATCCTCATCAACATGCCGGGTGAGTCCTCCTCCGCCGTGACGGCCATCGACGGCTATCAGATGGCAAGGAACGGCCGCGCCGGCGTGGCGCTCGCCACCGCCGCGATCGGTTCCTTCGTAGCCGGCACGATCGCCACCGTGCTCATCGCCCTCTTCGCGCCGCCGCTCACCACCGTTGCGCTGAAATTCGGCTCCGCCGAATATTGCTCGCTGATGGTCGTCGGCCTCGTCATGTCGGTGGCGCTGGCGCACGGCTCGGTGGTCAAGGCGATCGCCATGGTGGTGCTCGGCCTGCTGCTCGGCCTCGTCGGCCAGGACGTCATCTCCGGCGCCTCGCGCCTGAACTTCGGCCTCATCCAGCTTGGCGACCAGCTCAACTTCGTCGCCATCGCCGTCGGTCTCTTCGGCATCGCCGAGATCCTGCGCAATCTCGAGGATGAACGGACACGCGAGGTGCTGATGGCGAAGGTCACCGGGTTGATGCCGACGCGCGAGGATTTCCGCCGCATGGCTGCCCCCATCTTGCGCGGCACGGCGCTTGGCTCGGCGCTCGGCATCCTGCCCGGCAACGGCGCGGTGCTCGCCGCTTTCGCGTCCTATTCGATCGAAAAGCGCGTCTCCGACCGCCCGCAGGAATTCGGCCGCGGCGCGCTAGCCGGCGTCGCCGGTCCCGAATCCGCCAACAATGCCGGTGCGCAGACCTCCTTCATCCCTATGCTGACGCTCGGCATTCCCGCCAACCCGGTCATGGCGCTGATGATCGGCGCGATGATCATCCAGGGCATCGTGCCCGGCCCGAACGTGGCGGCGGAAAACCCGGCCCTCTTCTGGGGCCTGATCGCCTCCATGTGGATCGGCAACCTGCTCCTGATCATCCTCAACCTGCCGCTGATCGGGCTCTGGGTGAAGCTCTTGAAGGTGCCTTACTACGTCCTCTTCCCGATCATCATGGCGTTCTGCTCGATCGGCGTTTACAGCGTGAATTCCAACGTCTGGGACCTCTACGTCGTCGCCTTCTTCGGCCTGCTTGGCTATTTCCTGCTGAAGCTGCGCTGCGAGCCCGCGCCGCTGCTGCTAGGCTTTGTGCTCGGTCCCTTGCTCGAGGAGAATCTGCGCCGCGCCATGATCCTGTCGCGCGGCGATCCCACCACCTTCGTCACGCGGCCGATCAGCGCCGGCCTGCTGCTATTGGCCGCCGCCGTGCTTGTCGTCGTCTTCCTGCCGTCTGTCCGCAAGAAGCGCGAGGAGGTCTTCGTCGAGGAGGATTGATCGCCCGGCTAAAACAATTCCGGCAAAGTGCGCAGCGGTTTTTCGTCCGGAATTGCGTGAGCAAATAGACTCTAGTGCCGGATGATGATGCGCGTGTTCTTCAACCCTTCGGCCTTGGCCAGCGCGAAAAGCTTGGCGGCATGGGCCGGCGCAAGACGGACGCAACCCGACGAGGCAGGCCGCCCGAGCTTGCCTGTCTGGTAGGTGCCGTGAACGGCGTAGTTGCCGTTGTAGAAGATCGAATACGGCATCGGCGCGTTGTTGTATCGGCTGGACTTGTGATGGCGCGAAAACCATTTCGCCGACCAGCTGCCGGTCGGCGTGACCTTGCCGCGCCGCGCCGTCGAGACGGGCCAGCGTCCGATGACGGTGCCGCGGTGCATCACTGTCATCGTCTGCGTGGAAATCGACACGTTCGCCGTCAGCGTTGCAGCCGATGCGACAGGAGCCTGCGCGAGTGCGAGGCCCAGCGCCGCCGCGATCAACGGTAGGATTCTTTTCATGACCAGCGTTGCCTGTACCCAAGTTGTCACCATTAAGTGCTCTAAATTGTTATCATTTTGTTGACGTGCCGCAGCTTGTCGATCGCGGGCGCTCCCTTGCGGGAAGCCATTGACGTCGAGGGCCGGCTGGCCCGATTATTCGGGTTCGGGGCTGGGGAGTCCTGCCGATGAATTCGAATCCGGGATGTCGCATGTGCGGTCTCTGCGCCGCGCAATGGCTGTTTTGCGGGAAAATGTCTGGCTAGTTGCCACGCTGAGACAGCCGGACTTCGTGTTGACTAAGGGAGGCTGCGCATGGCGCGCAGCCGGATTGGCTGGGAGGGAAGTCATGTTGAAATGGAGTGCAGGTCGCCGCCTTGTCGGTCTTTGCGGTGCTGCGGCCCTTTTGCTCGAAGTCGTCGGCGGCAGCGCCGCGGCCGCGACGATCACGATCCAACGGACCAACATCTATATCAACACGCTGCCGAAGGGCTGCGTGAAGACCAGCTACAACAACGACCAGGTGGTCGTCTGGAGATGCGGCAAGCTCTATTACCAGCCGTATAATGGCCGCTACGTGCGCGTCTATATCATCAACTGACGATAGCCTGGCGGTCGAAAGATTGCCTTCGGCCCCTGGCTACCGGGCCGAGCATGAGGAGCCGACCATGGCGCAATTTGCCGGCCTGTAACCATCGGCCGTCGATGTCGCCTGGCACCCGGACGCCGCACACGCGGCGGCGACCACAACCATTGCCATTACAAATCGGTGGCTGCGAAGCATTGCCTACTCTCCTCGACTATTCCGAGATCCGGCACAGTATCTGTCCGCGGCTGGCTCGGATCAGAAGAAATGATGAGTGCGTCCGCATGACGAGCCTACCATAGCGCAATTGGCCGGCTTGTAGGGACCTGCCGTGGATGTCGCCTGGCAGCCCGCGACAACGCCCATGGCGACAAATAACAGCAACAGTCGAATCTGAAACATTGTTGGCCTCGTAGTAAAATGCCCGCCGCTAGAACCGGCGGGCATTTTTGGACCTTATAGGTTGCCTCCGCAACTGGGGCCGCACCCGCCGCCTTGGCTCGGAGGCTCGCCGGTGCGCCCGGTGTTTTCGCGGCCGCCGCCGCGTTCCTTGCCCCGCGTCGACGACGAGGATAGGCCGCAGCTGCCGCCGAATGCACTTTGGAACCCGCGCGAAAGCCGTTGCCGGCCGGACAGGAACGGGAACGCCTCGTCGGTTCCGACCGCGGCGAAGATATCGCGGTTGACCCGCGAAGCTTCGCTCACGCCGCCGCCGGGCGTGGCGACGACGACATCGCAGCGCCTGCGCAAGTCCTGACAGCCGTTGGAGCCGCAGAAGCGCGCGGCGCCGCTCAGCAGCACCACCGAAGTGATGCCGCCGGGGCCGACGAAGATGTCGAGCCTAGTGCCGCGGATGCCGATCGTGCCCGCGGGCGTGACGATCTCATAGGCTTCCGACTTGGACTTGCCGCTGATCCAGCGAAAGGAACCGCGCGCCGCGTTGAGCGTCAGTTGGTTGAACGTCTTGGAGCCGTTGTAGATGAAACGGTCGATGACGACAGACGAATTCTTGCCGACGGCGAACTTGGTCCCGTCGGAGAACCTGAACTCGCCAAGTCCGCTCGCGGACGTGTTGATGCGCTCGTCGCGATAGACGGGCGACTTGACGGCGAGCGGACCCCGGTCGCCTGTGACCGATGTGCGGATGAGCGTTGCCTGGCCTACTTGTTCCTGCGAATGGGCAGGAAACATCGACGTGGCCATGATGGCGGCGCCGGCTGCAGCGGTCTTCAGTATTAAAGTCATTCGTGCCTTCCTCGGTTAAGAGGCGGCGACACTACCGACGGCGCTGTAACTTACCGATGTCAACCGGCAATGACCTCGTTACCGGAATGATACAAACGCCCGGCCGGGCTAAACCCTGTGGTCCATGACTTCCGCTAGCCGCCGCCTGATCAGCTTGCGTTGATTTTCCTGGAATTGCGGCTGGAGGGCATCGGCCAGATCCCGAGCGTTTCGGGCCATGGCGGCGTCTTCATAGGCATCGAGCACAATCGAGCGAAACCGTTCCGCGTCCCTGTCCGGCTTGTCCACCGGTATGAGCACCCCTTCCCGCGCCGCCGCCTCGGCGCTGTATTGCTGCTCCAGCTGCTGCGGCGCCGAAACCTGGGGCAATCCGGCAGCAAGACCAACGCAGAGCGTCCCGTGCTGCGCGGAATTGACCATCAGGCGCGAGCGCTTCGCTATCAGGTCGACCGGAACAGCCGATCGCTCGACCTGAACGCCGCGGCCGGCAAGCGCTTCAGCCTCCGAGTCCTCGATTCCCGCGATGAATGCCCGGACAGGGACACCGAGATTGCCGATCGCTTCCATCAGGCCGGGATCGGATTTCTCGGTGGTCGAGAAATATACGAAGATTTCGTCTCCTCCTGCGGTCGGCTCCACCGTTCCGCTCATTATCGGCGGCAACAGGGGCCGTGTGCGCCACGCCGTATAGGGATCGAGCATCTCCAGAGTGAAGACGAGCTGGTCGGTCGAGGCATAGACTTCCGAAAGCCGCTCCAGCTTCGGCACCCCGAATTCCGGAACCACCGAATTGATCACCTCGACGATCTCCGCCTCTTCGTAGATGAGCGTCGAAAAGCGCGGCAGCAGAATGGGAAAGGCCTCCATGGTCGAGGGCGCAGTCCCATAGCCCGTGCCAATGGCTACGCTCGGCACACCGAGCCCTCGCGCTGCGAGCAGGGCGCAGGGCGCGTTGTCGGCAATGACGAGCGAGATCTCGCATTCCTGGATAACCCCCTGCCACCAGGCGATTGATTCCCGCAGGACTTCCGGCCTGCGGAAGCCGATGTCGCCCATGAATTCGCCCCAGGTCGCGGTGCGCGGATTTCCCTGCGCCTTCCGGAATTCATCCGAAAACGGCAGCCAGGGACCCTGGACCGGCTCGCAAAAAGCCGACAGCTCTTCCTTGAAGTCCAAACGGCAGAGCGCTGCGTCGAATGTGAAACGGTCGCTGACGGCCTCGGCAACCATCCTCAGGGACACCACGTGTCCGCGGCCCATGCCACCTTCCCAAGCAAGCAACGCTCCGAACATGTCTTCGACTTCCAGAGATTCGGGGCAGATCAAAACTGGTGCGGACGGCGGGGATCGAACCCGCACGGATTGCTCCGAGGGATTTTAAGTCCCTTGCGTCTACCGGTTCCGCCACGTCCGCGTTGCCGTCTTTTCAGGCCCGGCGCGTCAGCCGTCAAGCGGCATGGCTTCTTTCTTTGGATGACAAGGGCGCCTCAGGCGGCGTTGGCCGTCACCAGCCACAGCCGGGTTCCGACAATTCTCCCGTTGCCGATCCCGAGCGTCTGCTCCGCATTGGCAAGGGAGGCGAGCTTCACCGCCTCCGCCATTCCCAGTCCGATCAGGACCACATCACCGAACTCGGCAGGCACGTTCCCGACAGTGTCGAGCACCGCCCACGTACAGGTCGGTTCCTGCACGGCGACAAATCTTTTCATGGACGCAACAAGCTCCCCAGCGTGGCGCGAACGCGGAGAGATTACCCCAGGGCGCGGCGATGTGCCAGCCCGACGATTCCTGCGTATCTCGGGGAACGGATGGACGGGTTCGCCCGTTCATGGGCAACGAATTCTCGGGGGAACCGTCTTTTATGGCGACGTAGCAGCGCTACGCCTTTTGTCGCGCTGAGCGTACCGCTCGGCATTTTCGAAGTGATGACGCTCAGGGTCTATCAGCCGTCTCGCAGGACCCAATCGAACGGAGGATCGC
>JAEYXI010000374.1 GCA_023428515.1 Pseudomonadota bacterium
ATGCAGGACGGCATCATGGTCGTCGAGGCCGTGAACGGCGGCACGACGGAAAGCGGGGCCTTCGCATTGAACAGCCGGGTCGCCGCCGGTGCCCATGAGTATTACCTGTTCAAGGGCGGGGTGTCGGCGGGGACAGAAGACAATTGGTATCTGCGCTCGACGCTGGTGACGCCGCCCGTGTCGCCGCCGCCCGAGCCAGGGGGAGCGCCTGATCCCGTCGCGCCCACACCGGAAATCCCGTCGGAAGAGCCTGTGGTGACACCACCGCCACCACCGTCGGAACTGCCGCCTGTGCCGCTGCCGACCGAAGGAACCGGCACCACGGATCCGGTCGACAATACGCCGCCCGTCCAGGAGGCTGATCCCGAACCGGAGGCGCCTCCACCACCGCCTCCTGCTGCGCCAGCCGATCCGCCGCCGCCTCCGCCAGCGCCGCCGGCGACACCCCCTGCGGTACCGACCGAGGGTGCCGTGCCGCCTACCCACGGCGCTACGCCGGTGATCGCCGACGTCGTGCCGCTCTACCGCATCGAGGTGCCGACCTATTCCGCCATTCCTCCGGTCGCGCATCAACTGGCGCTTTCGACGCTTGGCACCTTTCATGAACGGCGCGGCGAGCAGTCTCTGTTCACCGGCAGCGGTTATCTGCCGGCCAGTTGGGGCCGTGTCTTCGGGCAGAGCACCGACATGGGGTGGAGCGGCACTGTCGATCCGAGCGTCGACGGTCATCTGTTCGGCATCCAGGCCGGCCAGGACGTCTTTGGCTGGGAATCGGAAAGCGGAAATATCGACCGCGTCGGTCTCTTCTTCGGCTATGCGCATATGGACGGCGATATCAGGGGTCAGGCGCTGGGCTGGAACAACCTGGCCGTCGGCGACATCAAGGCCACAGGCACATCTTTCGGCGGCTACTGGACCCATATCGGGCCTGGTGGCTGGTATCTCGACGGAGTGCTGATGGGCACCTGGTTTGGCGGCGATGCGGCCTCGAAATCCGGCCAGAGCATCGAGGTGGGCGGCTCCGCGGTGACCGCTTCGCTGGAGGGCGGCTATCCAATCGCGCTTGGCGGCGGATGGGCCCTCGAGCCGCAGGGGCAGATCATCTGGAACCATCTGTCGCTGGACGACCAGTCCGATGATTTCTCTTCCGTTTCCTTCGACGGCGACGATGTCGTGACCGGCCGGCTGGGGCTCAGGCTGCAGGGCAGCTACGATGCCGGCGGAACGGTCCTGCAGCCCTATCTCAAGGCTAACCTCTGGCATAATTTCGATGCTGACCAGACGATCAGCTTCGACGACGACCAGATCACAACTGGTATCGGCGGGACTTCGCTTGAGATCGGCGGCGGTGTGGTGGCGAAGGTCAGCGAAAGCACGAGCCTGTTCGCTACGGCAGACTACACCTTCGACATCGGCGGCGAGAAGGCCCGCATATGGGAAGGCAATCTCGGCGTCAGCGTCAAATGGTGAGATGCTGTCAGGGGCGGTCCCGAAATATGTCCTCGACAGCTTCTCCACCGTGAAGGAGGCACCCGGCGTGCTCATTGGTTCGTTCGCCCGTGAGCAGAATTATGGTTAGTCAATCCTTAATGCTTCTCGATCACATTCCGCGCAGGAAGCTGCGGCGTGCAAGCCGCGGCCCGGGGTGGACTAATGGCGGACAGGGAAGACGCGTCGCGCGGCGCATCCTACAGGTCGTTCGTGCGGGCGAGGGGGGCTGCGCCGTGCCCGGCGCGGGAATTTTCATGCGGCGAGGTCCTTGAACTGGCTCGTGCCGGTTCCGACTGGATCTGGGAAACCGACGCCGAACTGCGCTTCTCCTGGCTTTCTGAGGATTATGAAGAGGCGACCGGCGTTCCCGCCGAAAAAATGCTCGGGCGCTTCCGTTTCGATTTCCTGAAACTGGGAGCGGAACAAGCGGCGCGAGCGCAGGCGCATCTCGACGACCTGCAGGCGAGGCGGCCCTTCCGCGACTTCGTCTATGAATTCACCGCCGGCCGGCCGGAGTGTCGCTGGGTCTCCATCACCGGCTCTCCGCGTTTCAGCGGGGAAGGGAAATTTCTCGGTTATCGCGGCGTCGGCCGCAACGTGACGGCGCTGATCTCGCCGTCGCATCGCGAGACCGAGGCCGAGGAGACGCGGCGGCGGCTTGCCGACGTGCTGGAATCGCTGCCGGCCGGCGTCGTCATCTATGATCGCGACGACAAGTTCGTGCTCGCCAACAGGAAGCTGCAGGATTCGCTGCCGGGCCTGCAGCCGGTCTGGCAGCCAGGCCTTTCCTTCCGCGACGCCGTCGTCCACGGCCGCCAGCACGGCTATTTCCGTTCCAGTGGCGATCCTGCGGTCGACATCCTCTACGAAACCGATCCGGACGCCTGGACTGAAGCCTATATGGCTCGGCATCAGTTGCGCCACAGCGTGTATGAGCGTCGCAATCCCGACGGCCGCTGGTTCCAGGTCATCGACACGCGCACCGACGACGGCACCTTCATCGGCGTGCGTGTCGACATCACCGAGATGAAGGAGCGCGAGAAGGCGCTGCGCAGGAGCATGCGCAAGACGGAGCTCTACCGGCACGTGCTCGACGAGTTGCCGGTTGCCGCCTACGTCAAGTCTCAGGACCTGACCTTCGAGTTCGTTAACAAGGCGTGGGCCGATCTCACCGGCATCTCCAAGGAACAGGCGTCCGGGCGGACGGATCGCGATTTCTTTGCCGGCGAAGGAGACGGTTTCGCCGAGCGCGATCTCGCCGTCATAAGCACCGGCGCCGCCAACGAGTTCGAGGAGACGCTGACGCATCGCGATGGAACGCGTCGCCAACTCATCGCCAAGAAGAGCCGGCTTGTCGCCAGCGACGGCACGGTGCACCTGATCGGCTCCAGCACCGACATAACCGAGGTCAAGGCACGCGAGGCGCGGCTGCAGGAGAGCCAGCGCGAAAACGAGATATTCCGCAGCCTGATCGACAATGTGCCGGTGGCGATCTACGCCAAGCGCGAAGACCTGAAACTCTTCTACGTCAACAAATACTGGACGCAATTGACCGGGGTTCCCTACGAAGAGGCGATCGGCAAGACGGATTTCGAGGTTTCCGGCGAGGACGGTCTCGCCTTCATGGAAGGTGATCGGGCCATCCTGCGCTCCGGCGAGAGCCTGGAGATAGAGGAAACCCTCACCGGGTCAGACGGGAGCCTGCGCTACCAGATGGCGCGCAAGGGCTCGATGGTGGCGTCCGACGGCACGCTCTATCTGCTCGGCTCGACCATCGACGTCACCGAGCAGAAAGCACGCGAGAAGGAGCTCCAGGAGGCGCAGCGCCGCGCCGTGCTCGCCGATCGGGCCAAGTCTGAATTCCTCGCCAATATGAGCCACGAGATCAGGACGCCGATGAACGGCGTGCTCGGCATGGCCGAACTGCTTGCCCGCTCCGACCTCGATCCCAAGCAGAAGACTTTTACCGAGATCATCGTGAAGTCGGGCAATGCGCTGCTGACCTTCATCAACGACATCCTCGACTTCTGCAAGATCGACGCCGGGCAGCTCGTGCTCGACCCGGCGCCCTTCGCGCTTGCCGAGGCGATCGAGGACGTGGCGACGCTCATCTCGACAAGGGCCAAGGAGAAGGATCTCGAGCTGATCGTGCGCGTCCAGCCGGGCCTCAACGATACCTATGTCGGCGATGTCGGCCGCATCAGGCAGATCATCACCAATCTCATCGGCAATGCGGTGAAGTTCACCGATTCAGGCCACGTGCTGGTCGACGCCAGCGGCGAGCGGGTGGACGGCGGGACAAAAATCCGCATCGCCGTGACCGATACGGGCATCGGCATTCCGGCCGACAAGCTCGACGCGGTGTTCGAGAAGTTCAGCCAGGTCGATTCCTCCTCGACGCGTCGGCATGAAGGTACCGGGCTCGGGCTTGCGATCACCTCGCGCCTTGTCGCCTTGATGGGTGGCGAGATCGGCGTCGAGAGCATTGAGGGCAAGGGTTCGACCTTCTGGTTCACGGTTGCGCTGCCCAGCGCCGGCAGCCCGCGCAAGCGCATCACGCCGTCCGATGTCACCGGCGCGCGCATCCTTGTCGTCGACGACAACCAGGTGAACCGTTCGATCCTTTCCGAGCAGATGGCGTCATGGACCTTCGACGCCTGCGCCGCCGAAAACGGCGAGGAGGGGTTAAAGGTGCTGATGGCAGCCGCGGCCCATGGCATCTCGGTCGACTGCATCGTTCTCGACTACCAGATGCCCGGCATGACGGGCGGCGAGATGGCCCGCATCGTCCGGGCGACGCCGGCGATCGCGTACACGCCGATTGTCATGCTGACCTCGGTCGACCAGTCGTTGTCGGGAGCCGGCTACCGGGACCTCGCAATCGAGGCGCAGCTGATCAAGCCGGCGCGCTCGTCCTTGCTCCTGGAAACGATCGTCGCGGCGATCCAGAAACAGCGCGCGCAGGGCGAGGAGGACATTGTTGTCGACCAGCCTGCATCTCCACCGCTGGTGGCGGGCAGCGGCGCCATACAGCCGCGCCCTGCTTCCCGGACCGAGGTCGGGGCGAAGCGCACGAATGACGGGCACCGCGTCGACATACTGGTGGCAGAAGACAATGAGGTGAACCAGCTCGTGTTCACGCAGATACTCGGCGAGACCGATTACAGCTTCCAAATCGTCGCCAACGGTCGGCTGGCACTCAAGGCGTTCGGCGAAATGAACCCGCGTATCGTCCTGATGGACGTGTCCATGCCGGAAATGAGCGGCCTCGAGGCCACGGCGGCCATCAGGAGCGCCGAGGACGGCACCGGTCATCATATCCCCATCATCGGCGTCACCGCCCATGCGCTGAAGGGCGACCGAGAGCGCTGCCTCGAGGCTGGCATGGATGATTATCTGTCGAAACCGATCAGCCCGAAGGCCCTGATCGATAAGGTGGAGCGCTGGACCGCTTGGGATCCGAGGGCGAATCGCCAGGCCGGCTGAAATCCCGCGCTATGGTGCGATCACGCCATAGCCCCTGCTTCGGGCCACGGATTAACCATAGACGGTAGATTCCGTATCCGCTTCGACGGACGGGAGCAGCGGCCGCCAACAAAGACGGTGTCATTCCCCAACGAGACACTGTTTGGCGAGGCCCGGCCGGGCCACATCCCCCGGCTGCAGGCGCCGCCTCCCGTCCGATTTTTTTTCCACAGCCGCAAATATGGTCTTCAGATGTCGGCGCACACCGCGACGGTGAATGCTGCGGCGTCAAATCGCTGTTTCCATTGGGCATGTACAACTGTTCCGGAAGCAGCCCGCGAGCAACGGTAAGATTAGCCGGCGAACTCTTCCTGCCCGCGTTACCTGACTGACATCAAACTGTCATCCAACTGTAATAGTCGGAAGTTAATGGGCTCACCGGGCGCTGATGGATCGCGCCACTAGAACAGATTTCCGAACAGGAGTTAGGCACCCATGAGGAAGATCATGCTTTCGACGGCCGCGCTGGCGGTCGTCTTCGCAGGTCACGCGTTTGCACAGTCGCGCGACACCATCCAGATAGCAGGCTCGTCGACGGTGCTTCCGTTCGCGAGCATCGTCGCCGAGGAATTCGGCAATGCGTTCCCCGATTTCAAGGCTCCGGTTGTCGGTTCGGGCGGCACGGGCGGCGGCCTCAAGCAGTTCTGCGAAGGCGTCGGCGAGAACACGATCGACATCGCCAATGCCTCGCGCGCCATCAAGGCCGACGAGATCGAGACCTGCAAGGCGAACGGCGTCAACAAGATTATCGAGGTCCGCTTCGGCTTCGACGGCATCGTCTTCGCCACCTCTTCCAGCCAGGGCGACTTCGCGCTGCAGCCGGTCCACGTCTTCAAGGCGATCGCGGCTGAAGTGCCGGTCGACGGCAAGATGGTCGCCAACCCCTACAAGACCTGGGACGAAGTCGATCCTTCGCTGCCGAAGCAGGAGATCAACGTCGCCATCCCCGGCTCCAACCACGGCACCCGCGAAGTCTTCCAGGAGAAGGTGATCGCGCCGGGCTGCAAGGAAGCCGGCCTGCCCGAGATGGACAAGGAGGCCATGGAAAAGGCCTGCACGACCTTCCGTCAGGATGTCGTTGTCGAGATCGCCGGTGACTACACCGAAACGCTCGCCCGCCTGCAGGCTAACCCGGCCACCGTCGGCGTGTTCGGCCTGTCCTTCTACGACCAGA
>JAEYXI010000404.1 GCA_023428515.1 Pseudomonadota bacterium
CCACCGGCGTTGATAATATTCATGCCGGTGGTGCCGGAGGCGGTGCCGCCGTCGATGACCAGTTTGTCGGAAGCTGAGGAGTCGTCGCCAAGTACGGTGTCCAGGAACATCTGGCCGCCGTCGCCTATATAGTTGCCCTGGATTGTGAATGTATCGGACGTGCTGTCACCGCCATTGGACAGGTCGATGCGACCGGAATTGACGACGTCGACGAACTGTCCGGCCGTGAATGAGGCGACGCCGCCATTCGCCTCGCCGCCATAGATGGTGCTGGTGGAATCGACGGTGAGTGATCCAGTATTCGTTCCGGCATCGCCGAGTGTCAGCGTTTCATCGAAGATGAGTTCGGAGTCATTGGTGAGATCGATCGTCTCCCAACTGTCAAAGCGAGAGACATCGCCCGTCTTGACATTGTTGAGGGTAACAGCGTCGGTGCCGACGCCTCCGCTGATCTGCGGCGTAGCACCGATGTTGGCGTTCGTCAGATTGCTGAGCGATGCGGTGTCGTCGTCACCGCCGAGATCGACCAGGCCATAGATGACGCCGCCGCCATCCCAGGTGAATGTGTCATTGCCGACGCTCATGCGCACTTCGCCGCCAACCGTACCGCCAGTCACGGTCACGCTGTCGGTTCCGCCGCTGACGCTGATGTTGCCACCGATCAGCCCGTCCGACAGGATGATGGTGTCGTTGCCGAAACCGGTCACGAGATTGCCGTCGATCGTGCCGCCCGACATGTCGAAGGTATTGTTATCGAGCTTCATGTTGACCCGGCCAATGCGGCCGCCAGTCATGACGGCATAATCGCCGTCGTCAAAGGCATCGACGATGCGTCCGCCCGACATAGTGAATGTGTCCAGTGCGTCGCCCTGGTTAAGCGAGCCGATCTCGCCGCCGGTCATGCGGAAATCATCGGTGCCGCCGCCCTGCTGCACATTGCCGGTGATGGTCCCGCCGTTGATTTCAGCGCTGTCGATCCCGGCGCCCTGGTCGACGGCGCCGTCGATCGTGCCATTGTCCATGACGAATGTGTCGTTGCCGTCGTCCTGCTGCACCGCGCCCGTGACGACGCCGCCCAGAACGGTTGTTGTGTCGTCGCCGGCGCCGAGGTTAACCGCTATGGCGCCGCTTCCCTGAAGCGATCCACCCCGCATTATCAGTTCGTCGTTTCCAGCCCCTAAATCGATGGCCGGACCGGAACCACTGAGGATGGACCCGGCATTGTCCACGGTTTCATTGCCGGCAAGGCCGCGAACGGCGATGGACTGCTGGCTCGTCAAACTGCCGGTCGCCGTGTTGACGAGCGTGTTGCTCTCTCCAGCCACCGAATCGATCCATGCGGCATTTCCGGTTGCACCTTGTGCCTCCGCCATGCCGCTATTCGTCACTGAGTTGCCGGTCCCGTTGATGTATATTGCCGCTCCATTGGGTCCGAGGGCCGTCAAAGTGTCCGAGTTCGTGGCTTCGTTGTTGTTGCCTTCTATGTCGAAGGCGTTCGAGTCGAGCCCATTGACGGTGACGGTGCCGGAATTGATCACGACGTTGTCGTTCCCGTCCACCGCCATGCCGTCGCTGTCCTGATTGGCGGCCGGTGGCGGGTTGGTTGTGATGGTTCCGGTGTTGGTGAGCCTGTGTCCCGATCCAATCGCGTCCATGCCGTCGGATTCGATGCCGGTGAGGTTGATCTCGCCGTTGTTGATCGCCTCGTTGCCGGTGCCGAGTATGTGGAAACCGTCGGCATCCTGGCCGCTGGTTGTGATCGTTCCGTTGTTCGTGGCTAAATTGCCGCTGCCTGAATCGATGCCAAAGCCGTAGCCGCTTCCGCCGGTCGTCGAGATCGTGCCGTTGTTGATGGCCGAATTGCCATTGCCTGCTTCGATGTCGAAGCCGTAGCCGCCATTGCCGATCGTCGAAATCGTGCCGTTGTTGACGGCGATGTTACCGTCCCCGTCTTCGATGTATAATCCAATGCCAAATTGGCCTGACGTCGTGATGGCGCCATTGTTGGTCAGCGTGTTTCCCCCAGAGCGCGCCACCAATCCTGCTGCAGTATTGCCATTGCTCGACAAGGAACCGTCGTTCGTGATCTGGCTGTTGCTGTAGACCGACAGGACGCGCTCGGAATCACCTTGGTTGCGGACGACGGAGGCGCCGGACTCTACGGTAATGGTTACGTTCGTCGTTCCGGTGCTGGCTCGACTCCCGAGGGTGTCGGCCCCGGTACAAGTTACGCTCGAGTTGCTGGGCAAAGACCGCCCTGCCGGACTACAGGCGGCATTGGCTTGTTCGGGCGCCATGGCAAACGCGTAGACGAGTGCCGCGCCAGACAACAAGCTAAACCGCCTAAAGGAAAGCACTCTGCGATCTTTGGCGAGACCATTGAAGTGCGCTGGCAAAGTGGCTTGGAATGCGTCTGGAGGCAGGACCCGCCGGAGCATGCCGTTCGAAACGGCTTTTGCGGCGCTCGGGGAGGGCTGGTTCATGCACTGGCTCCATTCCACACCTCAGTGTGACAATGTCGATTTCAGCCCAGCACAACCCTGTCCCTTCCTAGCCGTATTTCCTTATCGATATCAACCACCGCGCGATCCACCCACCGGATGAACGCTTCAATTGTATTTCGCGTGGGCTATTCCGATGGCTCTGGCATTTCATTGCATTCTCATGCCGCCGTTGACATCGATGCACGCGCCGGTGACGTAGCTTGCTTCTACCGACACCAGATATTGCAAGGCCGCGACGACATCCTCCTGCCTACCGATCCGCGCGATCGGGATTTTTTCCGCATAGGCGGCATCCTTTTCGGCCGGCATGATCGAGCGCAAGAGAGGCGTGTCAATCACGCCGGGGGCGATGGCGTTGACGGTGATCCCAAGCGGTGCGGCTTCGCGCGCCACCACCTTGGTGAGGCTGAGGATGGCGCCCTTCGATGCGACATAGGCGGCGCTGCCGTTGTAGCCGCCGATCTGCGCAGCCGACGAGGAGATGTTGACGATGCGTCCATGTTCCACAGGGCTTTTGCTGCGCCATCGGAGCATCTCGCGGATCGTCAGGAAGCTTCCCAGCGCGTTGACCGCGAAGGTTTTCTCCCATTCTCCCACCGTCGTGTCGACGATCTGTGGCCTCTTGCCACTTTTCGGCCAGGGAAAGATGCCGGCGAAATTGGCCAGAATGGCAACCGGGCCGATCTCGTTTTCGATCCGGGCGAAAGCCGTCGCAACATCCGCCTCCCGTGATACGTCCAGCGCCAAGCCAAGATGGCCCGCGCCGGCAAGCGAAGCCGCCGCCTCGCCGGCTGCGCCTTCGTTGACGTCGACCACGACCACGGTGACGCCGTCGGTCGCCAGGCGCCGCGCGGCGGCAAGACCCATCCCGCTGGCGCCGCCGGTAACGACGGCGATCCTCATTCGTCCACCCCGAAGATGGCCTTCATACCGGCGCTGGAAGGCCTCGGATAGGCGATACGGCTCTGCTGGAGGCCGGTGGTTTGGCGCATGCGCACCGCAAGCTCGGCGAACAGGATCGGCGCGGCGATCGGGTCGACGATCGGGCATCCGTCGACCTCGGTCACGCCGTTGGTGACGATGAACGCCGCCATCATGCCTTCCGCCGGAATGACCGCCTGCGCGCCCTGACGGACAGCGAGCCGACATGCGGCCCTGAAGCGCTCGATATAGGCTGAGAGATCACCGAACTGCCTGTCGAGATCCTCTTCATCCATGATCTCGTCGACCACATGCACGCCGCTCACGCGCTGCTCCAGCCGATGCGTGGCGAGGGTCTTGTACATATAGGGCGCCGCGACGCGGCTCAGCGTCACCAGGGCGAATTTCGGCGCAATCGAGCAGGCAAGAAGCATCGAAGCCTCCGGCATCGTAATCACTGGAATTTTCGAGAGGGATCGAAGCTCCGGAATGATCGGCTCGCTGTAGGTACCCACGACAAAGGCGTCGTGACCCGACGCCTGGGCTTCCAGGATCGCGTCGATGAAGATCGGCGTGATGGCCTTGTAATACAAGGCCGGCGAACCGATGATGTCGGCCATACGCAGGCCCGTCGCGACCTCGCCGCGGCCGCGGAGCGAAACTTCAGTGCCGGGCGACTTGATCTTCTGGAAATGGCTCTCCAGAGCCAAACGATAGTTCGAGGCCCTGTCGTGGAGATCGAGCGCCGACTGATACCAGATCTTCATTTTGAAATTTCTCTCCAGATCATCGATTTCATCACGCCCGGTCCTGCCGAATGAGGAATGTCTTGATTGCGGCCGCGACCGCATCGGCGCGGTTCTCGAGCGTAAGGCCCAGACCGTCCGGCTCCTCGAACGTGATCAGTTCGGCATTGGCCATGACTCGCTTGAGAGCATCCCCCTGACGCCCGATCGTGCGGTCTTCGTGCGGCGTGGCGATCTCGATGATCAGCGTCGGCTGCTTGATCCGCTTGAGATCTGCCTCGAGGTCATAGGCGAAGTTCGCCGTGTAGAGCTGCGGCAGCGAGCCAATGGAGAGCAGAAGGTCGGCAATAGCCAGTCTGGAGTCTTCGACCCGCCCCGGCGACGGTGGCGTCGCCCCCAGGTCGTCGCGCCACCACATGCCTTCGATCTCGCGCCAAAGCGCCAGCCGGCCGCGCAGCGGCGTTGTCGGATCGTCGGGATTGGGCTGGAAGCGATTGGCAGAGACCTGGCGCATATGGCCGGTACGCTTCTCCTTGTCGGCGATCAGGCTGTGCGTCTGCCCGCAGAACACCAGTGCGGATATGTCGTCGGCATAGCGGGCCGCGGCGCTCGCGGCGATCTTGTTGCCGGTGTGGATGCCGTAGAGACACGGGCGGTTCAGCGACAGCGCGCGTATGGCCTCGACGACAGCATCGGCCAGCACAGCGAAAGTCACGGCGGCGGGCAAGGGATCGGAATAGCCGCTGCCAGCCGTGTCCAGTGCTATCACCTCGAAGGATGCACTGAGATGCGCCATCAGCCTTCGCATTGCGTTGTGCGACTGGCTGGCCGCCGGCAGCAGCACGATTTGCGGTCCGCTCCCAGCCCGCGTCACATGCAGTTGGCCGATCTGGGTATCGACATAGGATCGGCGCGTACCGCTATTCATCCCTCGCTCCTGTCCAACTCAACCGACTTCCAGCCAGTCGTGCCGGATATCTTGCCGCTGCATGAGGTCCTGTGGCGAGCCCTCGTAGACAATTCTGCCATGGCCCATCACCAGCACACGGCGCGAGACCTTGAGGGCGATGGTCAGCTTCTGCTCCACCAGAAGCACCG
>JAEYXI010000419.1 GCA_023428515.1 Pseudomonadota bacterium
GCGCCCCGTTCTCGTCAAGCAGAAAGGCGTGACGAAGTACGCGGCCCTGACCGAGAAGATCATCGCCGACATCGATGCTGGCGTGCTCAAGCCGATGGACCGCATGCCGACACATCGGGACCTGGCGCGCGAGCTCGGTCTTTCCGTCCAGACCGTCAGCCTCTCCTACAAGGAGGCGGAGCGGCTCGGTTTCCTGAGCGGAGAGATCGGCCGAGGTACCTTCGTCAAGGCGCGCGTCACGGACCGTGCCGGACGAATGATGCTCGACCACAGCCCCAACGAAGTGCTCGACCTGTCGATCATCCGCGGCGTCTATCTCGATGAGCACGAGACAGCTTCGCGCGAGATCTTCCATGAACTGGCGGAAAGCGACATCGCAAGCTTCATGCGCCCTTGCCGCCCAATCGCTGGCCTTCCACGACATCGCGAAACGGCAAGCCTCTGGCTGCGGCGGTTCGGGGTCACGGCCGGTGCCGATCGCATCCTCGTCACCAATGGCGCAGCCCACGGCATCTTCCTGGCACTAAGCTGCATCGTCCGCTCAGGCGACCTCGTGCTGTGCGAAAACCTGACCGACCACGGCATCATCGGCCTTTCCAATGTCCTCGGCTTCAGCCTCAAGGGCTTGCCTACCGACGATGAAGGGATCCTGCCCGACGCGCTGGAGGCCGCGTGCGCCGCGGGTGGGGTCCGCGCGCTCGTGCTGATCCCGACCCTCAACAACCCGACCGGCCATGTCGCGGGCGCCGAGCGTCGAAGGGCAATCGCCGCCATCACTGCACGTTACGGCGTCTTTGTGGTGGAAGACGAAGTGTGCCGTCCAATGGTCGACGACGACCTGCCGTCAATAAGTGAAATGCTGCCGGATCTCGGCTTCTTCGTCACCAGCTTTACAAAGGCGGTGCTGACGGGCCTGCGCGTCGGCTATCTTGTCGTCCCGCCTTCCTATTCCATCCGTGCCGCCTCCATCCTGCGCGTTTCAAGCTGGAGCGGCACCTATCTGGCCGGTGAGATCGCCACCCGCTGGGTCGAGAACGGCACGGCACTGAGGCTGGTGGAGGTTCAGCGCCTTGAAGCGGCGGCGCGTCAGTCGATCGCTACAAGTATCCTTGGCGAACACGTCGCCTCCAGCCATCCGCTTTCGCTCTGCGCCTGGCTCAAGGTGCCCGCGCATTGGACGGAAGATGGACTGGTGCGGGCGCTTGCCAACCAGAAAGTCGCCGTCTCTCCATCGGAGCCCTTCATAGCCGGTCCGGGTTACGCCGGCGGCATTCGCATCTGTCTTGGTGGTCGAATGAGCCATGCGACGCTGACCAGTGCCCTCACGACAGTGCGCAACACGTTTGAGCAGCTACCGCCGGTCTACGACATCGGTTCAATCGGCTAGACAGCCCGCAAATATTGCATCATTACAATATAATAATTGACATGATTTTGCTTCGCTCGCAACATGACAATCATGAAGAGCGCGAGCCTGTCCAAGTTGAGCGAACATACTTCTCTACCGGTAACACTGGCAGACGTCGAACAGGCTGCGGTACGCATTCAAAACAGCGTGGTCCGCACGCCGCTTGTTCTTTCTTCCACGCTCTCGCTACACAGCGGCCATCCTGTTCACCTCAAGCTCGAGACGCGCCAACGGATCGGTGCATTCAAGCTTCGCGGCGCAGTGAACGCCATCCTTGCTCTGGACAACGCGGCGCGGCAGCGTGGCTACGTCACCGCATCAACCGGCAACCACGGGCGGGCCGTCGCTTATGCAGCGCGCGAACTTGGTGTCCCGGCGACGATCTGCATGTCTTCCCTCGTACCGGCCAACAAGGTCGAGCCGATCCGTGCGCTTGGCGCCGAGATCCGCATTGTCGGTGTCTCGCAGGATGACGCGCAGGAAGAAGTCGAGCGCCTTGTTGAAAGTGCTGGCCTCATCCCTATCCCGCCATTCGACAACGTCGATGTCGTCGCGGGCCAAGGCACGATCGGGCTCGAGATGATCGAGGACCTGCCGGATCTTGCGACCGTGCTGATCCCTCTGTCCGGCGGCGGCCTGGCGGGCGGCATCGCTGTGGCGGTGAAGGCGTTGAGACCACAGGCGCACATCATCGGGATTTCGATGGAGCGCGGCGCTGCCATGCACGCGGCCATCGCCGCCGGCAAGCCGGTCCCGATCGGCGAGGAGGAGACGCTGGCGGATTCACTCGGCGGCGGCATCGGGCTCCAAAACCGAGTGACCTTTGCGCTTTGCCGCGAGCTTCTCGATGACGTGGTCCTGCTTAGCGAGGAGGAGATTGCAGCCGGCATCCGGCATGCGGCGCGCGAGGAAGGCGAAGTCGTGGAAGGCGCCGGCGCGGTCGGCATCGCAGCCATCCTGGCAGGTAAAATCCAGCCGAATGGTCCGACGGCGATCATCGTCTCCGGCGCCAACATCGATCCAAAGAAACACCAGGACATCGTGGGAGCAGCCGGATGAGCCGCATCAGCATCCTGACGGAAGGTGATCTGCGTGCCATCGTGAAGCTCGATGCTTCTGCGGTCGATTGCGTCGAACAGGCGTTCGCCGCGCTTGCGACCAAAGCCGTCGCCATGCCGCCGATCCTGCGCCTCGACATTCCGGAGTTCCGCGGTGAGGTCGACGTCAAAACTGCTTATGTCCCCAATTTCGATAGCTTCGCCATCAAGGTCAGCCCTGGTTTCTTCGACAATCCGAAGCTCGGCCTGCCAAGTCTGAACGGCTTGATGATTTTGCTCAGCGCCAAAACCGGGTTGGTTGAGGCACTGTTGCTCGACAATGGTTACCTGACCGACGTGCGCACGGCTGCCGCCGGCGCAGTCGCCGCGCGGCATCTGTCACGTGAGGATGCTTCGGTTGCGGCAGTTTTCGGTGCCGGCATGCAGGCACGGCTGCAGCTTCAGGCCCTGACTCTAGTACGCCCAATCAGATCAGCCCGCATCTCGGCACGCGATGGTGGGAAGGCAGAGAGGCTCGCGGCGGACTTTTCTCGCGACCACGGCATCAAGGTGACCGCGGTACCCGATCCGCGGCAGGCGATCAGCGGCGCCGACATCATCGTCACGACCACACCGGCGGAAACACCCATCCTGATGGCGGACTGGCTGGAGCCCGGCCAGCAC
>JAEYXI010000437.1 GCA_023428515.1 Pseudomonadota bacterium
TGGGAGGCGGCCAATGCCTGCATCCAGTTCCACGGCGGCTTCGGCTTCGCGGCGGAATACGACGTCGAGCGGAAATTCCGTGAGACACGCCTCTACCAGGTTGCCCCAATCTCGACCAATCTCATCCTCTCCTACGTGGCGGAGCACATACTTGGCCTGCCGCGCTCCTTCTGAGGCAAATCATGGCTAGCGAGAAAAACCCAACGATGGCCAAGGCGACCGGCGAGGAAAGCGTGACGCTCGCCGCCTTCGCCGCCGGCCTGCGCTACGAGGACATCCCGCAGCCGGTCATCGACCGCACCGTGGACTTCTTCGTCGATTGGGCTGGCTCGGCGCTGTCGGGTGCAGGCCAGCGCGCCATCGCTGCACTTGAGAAATTCGCGGAGACGATGGGACCGTCCGACGGGCGCAGCGAAATCCTCGTCTCGCGCAAGATGACTTCCCCGCTATTCGCCGCGCTGGTCAATGCGGCGGCCTCGCACATCTCCGAGCAGGACGACGTGCACAACGGCTCGGTCTTCCATCCAGCCGCAGTGGTCTTTCCGGCAGCGCTTGCCACAGCTCAGCACATTTGCGCCTCCGGCCGCGACTTCATCGCTGCGTCGGTCGCAGGCTACGAAATCGGCATCCGCGTCGGCGAGTTTTTGGGGCGCTCACATTATCGCATCTTCCACACCACTGGCACCGCCGGCACCATCGCCGCTGCTGTGACCGTCGGCCGGTTGCTCGGCCTGGACTCGTCGCAGATGCTGCACGCGATCGGCTCTGCCGGTACGCAGGCGGCAGGCCTCTGGGAGTTCCTGCGCGACGCCGCGGATTCCAAGCAGCTGCACACCGCCAAGGCCGCCGCCGACGGGCTGACCGCCGCTTTCCTCGCCAAGGATGGCTTCACCGGCGCAAAGCGCATCCTCGAAGGCAAGCAGGGCATGGCGGCCGGCATGTCCTCTGACGCCGACCCGGCAAAACTCGTCGACCGGCTCGGCTCGCGCTGGACGGTGCTGGAAACATCCTTCAAGTTCCACGCCTCCTGCCGCCATACGCATCCGGCAGCCGACGCCCTGCTGAAGGTGCTGGAGGCGAACGATCTCGCTGCGGAGAACATCTCGCACGTCATCGCCCATGTGCATCAAGGCGCTATCGATGTGCTGGGCCCGGTGGTCGATCCGGTCACCGTCCACCAGGCGAAATTCTCGATGCCCGCGACGCTCGGCCTGATCGCCGCGCACCGCCGCGCCGGTATGGCGGAGTTCGACGCCTACCTGAAGGACGACGCGGCGCGCGCCTTCCTCAACCGCGTCGATATGCAGCTCGACCCCGAGGTAGACGGCGCCTATCCGAACCGCTGGATCGGCAAGGTCTCGGTGACGACCATGTCAGGCGCGACGCTCGACGGCCACGTCGACGAGCCAAAGGGCGACCCCGGCAACACGCTGTCGCGCGACGAGATCGACGCCAAGGCACGGCGCCTGGCCGCCTACGGCAAAAGCCTCGACGCTTCCGCCATCGATGGCCTAATGCCACGCCTCTGGTCCATCGCCGAGCGCAATGAGGTGGGACGGCTGGTTTAGCAAACCCTCATCCGACTGCTGTTGACTCCTGCATTTGTTCATGTTTTGTTCACTGTCGTGTGCAGTGAGCAGAGGGCGCGTTTCGCCCATGTACCAGGATTCGTTTGATTTCATCGATGAACAGCCGCGGCGGCCCCAGCAACCGGAGCGGCTGTTCCTCGGCTGTTTCCCGGAAGAGCGGGTATGGTCCGTTATCCGCCACCTCGGCGAGCGGACCACGAACGAGTTTGATCTCACCGGCAACCTTCTCGCCGACGACCGCTTCCACACGTCGCTCGTCCATATCAGTGACCGCAAGTGGCTGCGCAGCAGGGATCAATTCGCCGCCGAACGCGCCGCCGCGACGGTAAGGCTAGCGCCGTTCGAGATCAGCTACAGCCGCCTGGGCAGCTTTCCGGGCGTGCCGAAGAAAGGCCGCCCTCTGGAGCATCCGTTGGTGCTTCTGGCTGATGAAGGTCCGGTGATGGAACTTCAGGCCGCGCTCGCCTCCGGCCTGCGGCAGTTCAAATACCGCGTGCCGGAAAGTTTCCGGCCGCATCTGACCCTCTCCTATAACAGGCAGTTCGTACCGGCACGGGCGATCGAACCGATCACTTTCGTTGTGAAGGAGTTCGTCCTTGTGCACAGCAGGCTATGGCTGACGGAATACAGGGTGCTGCGCCGATGGACCCTGCACTGACGACTGGAGGCATCCCACCGGCTCAGCTAGCCTGCCGTCGCGCCGCCAGCCATTCGGCATAGCTGCGGATGCCATCTTCCAGTGCGATCCGCGGCTTGTAACCGAGATCGGACTGAGCGGCCGAGATGTCGAAGCGCGCCTGCACATCGTCGATCGGATCGCGGCCCGGTTCCATGGTGATCTCGACGGAAGGCAGAACCTTGCGCACGATCCCGGCCACCTCCCCGAGCGTCCTGTGGTCGCCGCTGGTGATCGTATAGGCGCTCTGCCGCAGGCCGCTTGCGTCAAGCGCAAGCAATATGGCGTCTGCGACATCCTCGACATGCACATATTGGCGGAAGAAATCGCGGCCGAAGGCGAAATGCGTCGACCGCCCCGCCTGAGCGTCCTCGATCATCTCGCGGATAGCGCAGGCTGTCGTGCGGCCCGGGCCATAGACCCAGGAGGGCCTGAGGCTGACGGCGTCCAACCCGTGTTGGCGCTGATATCCGGCGACCAGCGCTTCGCCGGCCACCATGCTCGCGCCGTAGACACTGGTCGGCGAAAGGACGACGTCCTCCGGCACCGGATCGACGCCTTCGGGCGTGTTGCCGTAGGCGCTGACCGAGGACAGGAAGACGACGCGGCGCATGCGTCTGATCCGTGCGAGTTCCAGAATGTTGGCAGTGCCCACAATGTTCGACTGGACGATGAGGTGCGGATTATCCCGCGCCACCATGGGGCCGGAAATGGCCCCGCAATGAAGCGCCGCGGTCGCAGCCGCGCCAAGCTCGTGCAGCCGGTGCACTTCGGTCAGGTCGCATACGTGAATGCCCTCGCTGCCGATCCTGTCGATGGCGACGACTGTATCGCCGCGATCCAGCAACCGCCTGTGCAGGGCGCGACCGATCAACCCGGCCGCTCCGGTCAGCAGAATGGTCTCCGCCATTCCTCGCCTCCAATCGATGTGGGAAATCGGCGGCCGGACACAACTCCGGCCGCCGGCTGAAAATTACACGCCGATCGGCATGTGCTCGGCCGAGCGCGTCACGGCGCGCGGCGCGGTCAGTTCCTTCCAGGTCGACAGCGCCTTGTTCACCGCCGGGAAGGCGTTCCGCTTCACCAGCTTGCCGCGACCGGGCTTCGGCTGCGAGTTCTGGCCGTGATGCCAGACGACCTCGCCGCGCGACAGCGTGTAGCGCGCCTGGCCGTTCACCTTGAAGCCCTCGAACACGTTGTAGTCGATGATCGACTTCTGGTTGGCGGCCGAGATCGTCTTCGACAGTTTCGGATCCCACACCACGATGTCGGCGTCGGAGCCCGGCAGGATCGCGCCCTTCTGCGGATAGATGTTGAGGATCTGCGCAATATTGGTCGACGTCACCGCAACGAACTCGTTTGGCGTGATGCGGCCAGTCTCGACGCCCTTGGTCCAGAGCACCGCGAGCCGGTCCTCGAGACCGCCCGTGCCGTTCGGAATCTTGGTGAAGTTGCCGATGCCGGTGCGCTTCTGCTCGGTGGTGAAGGCGCAGTGGTCCGTCGCCACCACCTGCAGCGAGCCGGCGGCGAGGCCGGCCCACAGCGAATCCTGATGGCTCTTGTCGCGGAAGGGCGGGCTCATGACGCGGCGCGCCGCATAATCCCACTCCTTGTTGAAATATTCGGTTTCGTCGAGCGTCAGGTGCTGGATCAGCGGCTCGCCATAGACGCGCATGCCCTTCTGGCGGGCGCGCCTGATGGCCTCATGCGCCTGTTCGCTGGAGGTGTGCACGATGTAGACGGGCACGCCGGCCGCGTCGGCGATCATGATGGCGCGGTTGGTCGCCTCGCCCTCGACTTCGGGCGGGCGCGAATAGGCATGCGCCTCCGGGCCGGAGATGCCTTCCTTCATGTATTTTTCCTGCAGCGCCGCGACGATGTCGCCATTCTCCGCATGCACCAGCGGCAGCGCGCCGAGTGCGGCGCAGCGCTGAAAGGAGGCGAACATCTCGTCGTCGTTCACCATCAGCGCGCCCTTATAGGCCATGAAGTGCTTGAAGGTGTTGACGCCCCGCGCCACCACCTTTTCCATCTCGTCGAAATGCTTCTTCGACCAGCCGTTGACGCACATGTGCAGCGAATAGTCGGTGGAGGCCTGACGCTTTGCCTTGCCTTCCCAGTCGTCGAGCGCGGCGAGCATGCCGTCCGGACCGGGGATGACGAAGTCGACGACCAGCGTGGTGCCGCCCGACACGGCGGCGAAGGTGCCGCTCTCCCAGGTCTCCGCCGCGGTCGTGCCCATGAATGGCATTTCCAGATGCGTGTGCGGGTCGATGCCGCCAGGCATGATGTAGGCGCCCTCGGCGTCGACCACCGTGTCGCCCTTCAGGTTCGGACCGATCGCGGCGATCTTCTCGCCTTCGACCAGGATGTCCGCCTCATAGCTCCTGTCCGCGGCAACGACGGTGCCGCCCTTGATCACTGTCGACATGTCAGTTTTTTCTCCCATGTTTCTTGTGAAAGCATTCTGCCCCGCCCGATCCGAAAAGTCAGCCTCGGTTACGCTTCGGGCGGCAGCTCCGCGCCCTTCCGCTCCACGATCAGCCTGTAGGCTTCCGGCTCGCGATGCTTGGCGAAGTTGAAGATCGTCTGGCGGTAGCGCTGGCCAAGGTCGAGGTCGCAGCGCGCCGTGATCACCTCGTCCTCGAGCGACACGGCCTGTGCGATGATCTCGCCCGACGGCGCAATGATCGCGCTCTGGCCGACCATGTTGGAACCCTCCTCGACACCGCACTTCGCGGTGCCGATCACCCAGGCTGCGTTCTGGTAGGCGCCTGCCTGCATCGAGAGATGATTGTGGAACTGGGTCAGGCTGTCGATGTCCTTGTGGCCGGTGTGGTCGTAGGGCGTGTTGTAGCCAAGCATGACCATCTCGACGCCCTGAAGGCCCATGACGCGATATGTTTCGGGCCAGCGGCGATCGTTGCAGATGCACATTCCCATGACGCCGTCAAAGGCGCGCCATACCTTGAAGCCGTAATTGCCCGGCTCGAAA
>JAEYXI010000453.1 GCA_023428515.1 Pseudomonadota bacterium
CTTCCTGGTTTTCCTTGACCGAAAGCAGCATCAGCTTGACCGAGCTCTTCGCGCTGACGGCCTTGCCTTCTTTGACGATCTCGACGTCGCATTCGAAGCTCTTGGCGAGCCTCACGAAACGTGTCGCGGGGCGCGCATGCAGCCCTTCATGCACTCTGACGATCGTCGAGCGTTCCATCCAGACTACCCTACTAATTCCTGCAGACCGTTGTCTAAATCAGGCCGCGGCCAAAACGATGACCGCTCCGGCCTTCAATTCTGCGACCAGCGCCTCTGTGTCGACCTCGGAGGCGCAGATTTCGCCCGGCCGCTCAGCTTGCGCCGCGCCGTTGAAATTGATGACCACATGGCCGATCTCGCGGACCTTCGCCCAGGCGCTCGTGCCGACGGCGGTGATGGTCGCGGAAACGCCGCCGATCGCGATCGATGCGCCTGGGGTCGGCGCGTCGTCGCTTGGTTGGCTCTCGGCTTTGTGCAGCACGGAGACCTCGGCGAGTTCCGGCGGCGAGCCATCCGCGAAGAGGATGACGACGCCGCCTTCTGCGAGGTCCGCCCCTTCGGGTCCTATAGCGGTGACCCGTGTCTTGAGCAGTACAGACATATGGCGGACCTTCTTTGCTTTCTTAGAGGACGACGAGGCTGAACAGCCAGGCGATCAGCACCGACACCGGACCCATGATCTGACGGCTGATGAGCACCGCCGGCACACCGATCTCGATCGTCTTCGGCTTGGCTTCGCCGAGCGCCAGGCCGACAGGCACGAAGTCGCAGCCCACCTGCGTGTTGTAGGCGAACAGCGCGGGCAGCGCCATCGCCGGCGAGATGGTGCCGTTGGCGATCTGCGGGCCGATGATGGCGACGCCGATCACCTGCGCGATCACCGCGCCCGGGCCGAGGATCGGCGACAGGAACGGCAGGCCGCAGATGGCCGAGATGATCAGCAGGCCGACGATGTTGTTGGCCAGCGGCCCCATCGGCTGGGCGAGCAGGTCGCCGATGCCGGTGTAGAGGATCAGGCCGATCAGCATTGTCACGAATGCCATGAACGGCAGCACGTTGCGCACGACCTGATCGATGGTGCGGCGGCCGGCATTGAAGAAGATGCCGACGACGCGACCCATCACGCGGCCGATCGAACTGATCAGGCCGACCAGGCCGCCTTCCATTTCCGGAGCGGCGTTGGCGCTCTTCACCGCAGGCGAATCCGTCGGTGCGGTGCTGAGCTCAGCCGACTCCCCCGCAGCCGTGACGGTTTCGGATCCGTCGGCCATCGTTATATTTTCGGGCTTCACGCCGGAGACGTAGATGTCCTCGGTGATGAACTGCGCGAGCGGTCCCGCCTGCCCGACCGGCGTGATGTTTACGGTCGGGATGCGCTTGCGCGGATAGACGCCGCAGCGCGCTGTGCCACCGCAGTCGACCACTACCACCGCCATCTCGCCTTCGACCGGTGGCGCCCTGAAGCCGTCGACGGCTTCCGCGCCGGTCAGTTCGGCAATCCTTGCGGCGAGCGGATGAATGCCGCCGCCAGTCACCGACACGACCTTGTTGCGCTGCTCGGTGGGTTCGATCACCAGCGGACCGCCCCATCCGGTCGAGCCCCTGGAGATTTTTACAGCCTTGTACTTCTTTGCCATGATGTCCTCCCCGCCCCGAACTACAGTTCAATGCCCTGGCGGCGGGCCATGATGGCCGTGATCCGCTCGGTGAGCATGCCCTTCAGCAGGATGACGATCAGACCGACGATCGCGTACCAGATGGCGACCTGGATATGGTAGCCGCTGGCGACGGAGCCGTTCCTCTCGAGCTCGAGGAGCGCGACGAGCACGCCGCCCCAGACGAAATATTCGCCGGGATTGACGTGCGGGAAGAGGCCCAGCGGCGGGTGCACATAGGACACTGCCGCGTCGTAGAAGGCGGGCTTGTGCTTCTCTTCCAGGAACGAGCCGAAGGTGTAGGCCATCGGGTTGGTCAGGAAGAAGACGGAAATGACCGGAAGCACCGTGTAGCGGGTCAGCGCGATCCTTCCGGCGCCGCGGGCGATGCCGTGCACACGCTGCTCACCGACCAGTTCGGTTACCGCATAGAAGGCCGTCATCAGCACCACCAGCGTCGGGATGATGCCGGTGACGAAGCCGGCGAACACCTCGCCGCCCTTCTGGAAGATGCCGATGAAATATTTGCCGGCGGCGGTCAGCCAGCCTAGCTGCTCTTCCTGCTGGACGTTCTGCAGCTTTTCCTTGAACTCCTCGACGGAAATGCCGCCGCCTGGAGCAGGCGCTGCCGCCGGCGCGTCGGTGGTCGCTTGCGCAAGCACGACGAGCTTGTCGTGCGCATGGTCGATGCCGACCGCGCCGTGATGTATAGCAGCGTCCGTGACCATCGCGCCTGCCACGTGCAGGTGCTGGACGGCCATGTCGGCGTGCTGTGCCAACATTGTAAAGACTGACATGTCTCCTCCTTCAGCCGCCTTGCCTCACTGTCCCTGTCGGCAAGGGGTTGCGCTATGCGCGAGCTACGTTCAAGCCGGACAAGCCCGGCTGCCTCCCTGGCTCCGACCGCGCGCGGTCGATCTGTTAGATCGCGCGTTTCACGGCCTCGGCCACACCGGCTTCCCCCTCTCCCAGAACGGCGGGATTGGACCGGAGTTGATCGAGGGTCATCCCCTCGAATTCTTCATGCCTGCGGAACTTGGTGAACACCGTGCGGCCGCTCATGATGAGCAGGCGGCGCACGATCAGGTCGGGCGTCACCACGATGACGACGATGGTGCCCTTGGAGAAACGGCCGCGGAAATTTCCCGCGCCGACGAACCCGTCATTGAACTGGTTGGTGACGCCCTTGAAGACATCAGTGTAGTGCCGCATCTGAAGCCAGACGCCGAGCGACTGCAGCGCCCATACGCCGAAAAGTGCCAGCAATCCCCATTGCCAGATGGCCATCAGGCTTCCTCCCAAGCCGGTTCCAGGCGGCGGTCAGGCTACCCTCGAACACGTTAACGACAGAACATTTGTTTTCTGGAATGTCAATGTGTATAATTCTTCGTGGAGCGTCGCCACCATACCATATCACCGGAATTGGATCGTTTGGGCCGGTGGTGGTAAGACTCTCCACGGGAGAAATGCTCATGGACCTGCGCTTCAAGGACGAATTGGCGCTGATGCCCGACCTCAGGCATCGGCTGCGCCGTCTGCGCTGGTTCCGCATGACGTTCCGCAGCCATGCGCGCCTCGTCGCATCGACCTACGGTCTGCGCTTCGAGATCGACGATGCCAAGCTCACCAAGGCATTCCTCGACTGGGTCGAAGCCATGGAGACGAAGAAGGGCTTTGCCAAGGTCGACCGCGCCGACTTCGTTATCTTCGCGGCTGGCCTCGTGCTGCGCGAGTTGATCCGGCAGGAGCCGGCCACGGTGGTGGAACGCGGCCTCGCAACGTCGGCCGGAACCGATCCTGAAATGACCGATATCGTCGACTACTGGCCGGAAGGTTTTCTCTACACGAACTTCTGCGTATCGGCGATCGCAGCCGTCCACGAGCAAGAGTTCGGCGAGACGCCGGCTATCGACAAATGCGCCGACGACCTCAGGACGTGGTGGTCATATCGTGAGAACGCGTCCGAGATGCCTGCCTATGCCGTCGCTTTCCTCGACCGCTTCCTCGGCGCGGAGCCAAACTGGCTGCTGCCCGACGACCCACGCTCCCGCCCGGCAATCGTCGAAGCGCTGGGGTCCCTTGCCCAACCGCGGCTAACGCATCGGTAACGGCGCCGACACTCGAATCCAATCCATCCCAAAATCAAGCATAAACTCGGGGCGCGCTTCTCGTGTCAGACAAACTGGTCATCTTCGATTGCGACGGGGTGCTCGTCGACAGCGAACCGCTGGCTGCGGAGGCTTATGAACGGGTCTACGAAAGACACGGCATGAGCGGCGTCGGCGCGGACATCATCGCGCAATGCATCGGTATGAAGCAGGCCGACATCATCGTCAGGATCAGGGAACTGACCGGCCATCACTTCCCCGATCACGCGCATGACGACATCTGGGCGGAGACAAAACAGCTTTTCACGGAAAAGCTGGCCGAGACGGAGGGCCTCAGGCATTTCCTCGAAGCGCTGCCGGTGGCCCGCTGCGTCGCATCGTCCTCCTCGCTCGAACGCATCCATCACAGCCTGGAAATAACTGGGCTGGCGCATTTCTTCGGCGAGGCGATCTTCAGCTCTTCTATGGTGAAGCGCGGCAAACCTGCCCCGGACATTTTTCTCCATGCCGCCGAAAAGATGGGAGCCGATCCGTCGCGCTGCGTCGTGATCGAGGATTCGCCGCTTGGCGTCGAAGGCGCGGTCGCAGCAGGAATGATCGCGATCGGCTACACCGGCGGCGGCCACACCTATGACGGCCACGGCGAGAGGCTGAAGTCGCGCGGCGCGGCTGTCTCTTGTGCAAGCTGGGACGCCGTCAGGGAAGAACTTGCCGCTCGCGGCTTCTTGAGCTGAATTCCCACGCGGCGACAGCGCCGCCACGCCCTACACCAGCATGCCGAGCGGATTTTCGATGTGGCGCTTGAAGGCGACCAGAAGCTCGGCGCCGAGCGCGCCGTCGACGGCGCGGTGATCGGTCGAGAGCGTCACCGACATGATCGTCGCGACCGCGAGCTGGCCGCCCTTGACCACGGCGCGCTGTTCGCCGGCGCCGACCGCCAGGATCGTCGCATGCGGCGGGTTCACCACCGCGGCGAAATCCTTGACGCCGAACATGCCGAGATTGGAGACCGCCGTCGTGCCGCCCTGATACTCCTCCGGCTTCAGCTTGCGCGCCTTGGCCCGTGCCGCCATGTCCTTCATCTCGTTGGAAATCTGGGAGAGCGTCTTGTGGCAGGCATCACGGATGATCGGCGTGATCAGCCCGCCCGGGATCGAGACAGCGACGCCGACATCGGCATGCTTGTGCTTGAGCATCGCGCCTTCGGTCCAGGAGACGTTGGCGTCCGGCACAGCCTTGAGCGCCAGCGCCAGCGCCTTGATCACCATGTCGTTGACCGAGAGCTTGTAGGCCGGCTTGCCGTCCTTCTCCGGCGCCGCGGCGTTGAGCTCGGCCCGCAGTTTGAGCAGCGCGTCGAGCTCGCAATCCAGCGTGACGTAGAAATGCGGGATGGTCTGCTTGGCCTCGGTCAGGCGGCGCGCGATCGTCTTGCGCATGCCGTCATGCGGGATCTCCTCATAGGAGCCCGGCGCGAACAGCTTCTTGACCTGATCGTCCGAGGGGCCGCTGGCCAGAGGCGCAGCGGCGGCTTTTGGCGCAGCAGCTGCCGGAGCGGCGGCCGCAGCCGGCACGGCCTTCGCAGCACCGCCCTGCCGGGCGGCTTCGATGTCCTTCTCGACGATGCGGCCA
>JAEYXI010000485.1 GCA_023428515.1 Pseudomonadota bacterium
TTATTTAGGGCGGGCTGGCCTTCGTGGAAGTGGGGGAGCGCTGTTCGAAGCTGCTGGCCGACCCCAGGGTGCAGGTGATGATCATGGGTAATCACGGCATACTGGTCATCGGCGGTACCGTGGCCGAGGCCTTCAACCGCATGTTCTATTTCGAACGTGCGGCGGAGACCTACATCAAGGCGCTGTGGACCGGGCGTCCGCTACGCACGCTCTCCGACAAGATCGCGGAAAGCACCGCCGCCGAGCTCGACAACTATCCCGGCCAGGCCGAGCGCCATCTATCGGAACTGAAAGCCATCCTGGACGAACAGGAGCCGGTCTACCGGAACTAGGCTCAGAGCAGTCCCAGCAGCCGCCTTACATCTTCGGCCGTATTGGCAACCAGCGCGCCTTCGGGTCCCTTCATCGGGCGCTCGGGCCAGAAGATCGTGCGCATGCCGGCGGCGAGACCGGCCCGCGAGCCCGTGGCGCTGTCCTCCATCACCACCGTGTCGGCCGGGTCTATGCCGGTCAGCCAGGCGGCGCGCAGGAAGGGCTCGGGATGCGGCTTGCCCTCGGCGACGTCGTTGCGCGAGACCGTCTTGAAGCCCGGCTCGACGATGCCGACCGCCCTGAGGTTCGC
This sequence comes from Pseudomonadota bacterium, assembly GCA_023428515.1. The sequence goes on from JAEYXI010000485.1 coordinate 623, forward strand.
GTCGACGATCAGCCGGTCTGAGTTCGACACCACGGCCTGCACCACGCCCTTGCGCTGCAGATCGCGAAAAATCTCCAGCGCGCCGGCACGCGGCTTCAAGTCCTGGGCGTGCTTCAGGTAGTGTGCGTATTTGCGCCTGATCCAATCGTCGAAAGGCAGTTTCAGGCCGAACTCGTCGCGCATCATCTCGTAGACCGGCCAGGCAGCGATGCCGAGCACGCGCTCGTGCAAATCGGGCGGCGGCGAGATGCCGACGCTCTTCATCGCCGACACCAGCGCGTCGTCGTGCAGCGGCTCGCTGTCGACCAGCGTTCCATCCATATCCCAATAGACTGCTTTCGGCGTCATCGCGCGTTTCCTGTTCCGCTTCCCTACTGCGCCATTCCGGTCCGAAAATCGATTCCCAATTTTGTCTCGCGCCTGCGCGGCGAATAATCGCCCATCCCAATCGACAATTGCGCTGTCAGTCTTTCCCTGCGAAAGTGCCGCCGCTTCCTGGGGAAGCGGGATTGGAAGGCATGAACATCCGGCAGGAGAATCCGAGGCTCGACGACGCGGCGCGCGCGGGGTGGCTTTATTACGTCGCCGGAAACACGCAGGACCAGATCGCGGCGAAGCTCGGCATCAGCAGGCAGACGGCGCAGCGGCTGGTGTCGCTGGCCGTGTCGGAAGGGCTGATCAAGGTCAGGGTCGACCACCCGATCGCCAACTGTCTGGAGCTTGCAGCGAAACTCCACTCGCGCTTCGCGCTGGATCTCGTGGAGGTGGTGCCCAGCGACCCGACCTCGACCTCGACGACGATCGGCATCGCCGAAGCCGCGGCTGCCGAGATCGAACGGCGGCTGCGCTCGGAAAAACCTGTCGTCATGGCGATCGGCACCGGCCGCACGCTGAAGGCGGCGATCGAGCAATTGCCGCCGATGGACTGCCCGCAACACAAGATCGTCTCGCTCACCGGCAACATCTCGCCTGATGGATCGGCCGCCTTCTACAACGTCCTCTTCACCATGGCCGACCGCATCAAGGCGCGCAGCTTTCCGATGCCGCTGCCGGTCATCTCGTCATCGGCGGAAGAGCGCACCATGCTGCTCAGCCAGCCGATGATACAGCCGACGCTGGAGCTTGCGGCGCAAGCCGACGTCACCTTCGTCGGCATAGGCGACCTTGGACCGAAAGCGCCGCTCTATCAGGACGGCTTCATCACCGAGGCGGAATTGAAGGCGCTGCAGAAGGCGGGCGGCGTCGCCGAGATCGTCGGCTGGGTCTTCGACCGCGACGGGCGCCTGATCGAAGGCGTCACCAACGACCGCGTCGCGTCGGCGCCGTTGCCCTCGCGAGAGCGCTCGCTGGTGATCGCGCTCGCCATGGGCGAGAACAAGCTGCCGGGCATCCTTGCCGCGGTGACGCGGCGGCTGGTCAACGGGCTGATCACCGACGAACGGACCGCGGCCGCCCTGCTCGCAGCCTAACCAGGCTTATGATGCAGACGGCGTGATCGTCATCAGGTCGAGGCGGCGCGAGCGGCCGTCGCTTTCGGCAAAACCGTCATCGCATCTCGAGCGGCCGTCTAGCAAACCAAGGTCGCGACGCATGTAGTCGGACAGGTCATCGACGTTCAAACGCTTACGGTGAAAGCCGTTGAATACAGCAGAAGCGGCGCGGGCGAAGCTCCGGGCAGAACGGGTGTAGCGCATCTTACTCTCCCCGATTGGGTTGTTTGCTGCACCTCATATGATGGAGCGCGAGCTTGCCGGCCAATTGAACGTGGCCTAGCATGCATAAAGGAGACTTATGCATGAACCTGCCACCCCTCGCCGCCATCCGCGCCTTCGAAGCTGCCGCACGGCTCCTGTCCTTCACCCGAGCCGCCGAAGAGCTGGCGATGACCCAGGCGGCCGTCAGCTATCAGATCAAGGTACTGGAGGAGCGCGTCGGCCAGCCGCTGTTCATTCGCAGGCCGCGCCAGGTGGAACTCACCGAAACCGGCCGGGCGCTCGCTTCCGGAGCGTCGGAGGCTTTCCGCATCCTCGCCGAAAGCTACGAGCAGGCGCGGACGGGCGGCCAGGGCACGCTGTCGATCAGCACGATCCCGACCTTCGCCGCGAACTGGTTCGCGCTGCATCTCGGCTCGTTCCACGTTGCGCATCCGTCGATCGCGGTGCGGCTGGAAACCTCCAACCGCATGATCGACTTCGCGCAGGAGAACATCGATATCGGCATCAGGACCGGCGGCAAGGGCGCCTGGCCCGGCCTGGTGTCGCACCGGCTGTTCATGGCCGACTTCACGCCGATGCTCAGCCCGTCACTTGCCGCAACGATCGGCAAGGTCGAGGAACCCGCCGACCTGCTGAAGCTGCCCATCCTCGACGCCGGCGATCCCTGGTGGGCGGCGTGGTTCGATCTGGCCGGCATCGACGCGCGGGAGAACCTTGTCGCGCGCACGCGCAGCCAGCTCGGTTCGCAAGCCTTCGAAGGCCGCGCCGCCGTCGCCGGCGTAGGAGTCGCGATCCTCACGCGCGAGCTCTTTGCCGCCGAACTTGCGAGCGGCAGCCTGATCCAGCCTTTCGACATCGTCGGCAATGACGGCCACGCCTATTGGATGGTCTATCAGGAGGCACGCCGCAACGCGCCGAAGATCAGGGCTTTTCGCGACTGGATGCTGACGGAAGTCGGAGCGTCGACCGGGGCTGCCGGCTAAGCGGTTCCGGACGCCTACGAGCGATCGTCGGACGGCTGGTCTGCAGCGCCCATCCCCATTCCCATGCCACCGCCCGTTCCTGCACCCATCCCGCCGCCTCCTCCTCCGCCGCGGCCGCCACCCTGGCCGCCACGCTCGCCTTTGCCGCGACCACTGCCCGTGCCGGACGGACGCGCCGGCCCCTGCATCGGGACCGCCAGATCGGGCGGAATCGGCGCGAGATCGAGCGCCTGGCGGATGAAGTCGCGCAACGAGACGACGAGTTCATGCGTGTGCACGGGGTTTCCGGCAACCAACTCGCGCACGGCGCGCTCCGCAAGCCGGACCTGCTCCTCGGTGCCGAGCAGGATGATGTCCGACAAAGCCGCCTCGACGGCGTCGCGGATGCGGCGTGGGCGGTCGAAGTCGGCCTGGCTCCCGGCCTGTTCATCGTCAGGCTCCGCGTCATCGCCCTCGGCCGCAGGCAGGATGGGCTTGCGGAGATCACTGAGATGCCTGGGGTCGACGGTCAAATTGCCGGTGAAGGAGCCGCCCAGCACTTTATAGGCGGCGATCAGCGTCCTCAGGCGCTCGTTGATCTGGCGGTTCATGCGCTGTTGGCGCTGCTGGATGGTGAACATCATCAAGAGGCGGATGCCGATCGAGATCAGCGTGAACAGCGCAAGGCCTATCAGCGTGAAGAGCACGCTCTGCCACGAGCTGAAATCGATATTGCGAAACAAAGGCGTCTCCGCGGGCCGCATCCCCTCGCGCAAGCGTTATCGCAATTCCCCTGGCCGATCCACTTGCTGGACCATCATTGACGTTGCGGCAGGACTGGCGCTGAATGGAGCCTGTTCGTTCTTGCGGCAGGGAGCGAAGCGTGGAGGCCGGTGCAGTCGACGTCCGCCAGACGCGGACATTCGGAATCGAGGGATATCTCTTCAGAAAGGTGCCGATCGCAATCGGCCTCATCCTGTTCGCGGTCCTTGTCATTGCCGGTGCGCACGACCGCTCCAGCGACGACGACGACAAGGCGCTGTTCTTCGGCTCGCTGCTGATTATCGGCAGCCTGGCCTATATCGGTTACGCGCTTTACCGCCGGGCGAGGCCGGAAAAGCCGCTGGTCGAGCTGTCGCCCGCCGGCATCCTCTTTCGTGTCGCGCATCACAAGGAACTCCACATACCGTGGACGGAAATACAAAGCCTTGCCCCTATCGACATCGACCTTCGCAAGGGCGCGAAGATCCGAAACGTCACGGCGGCTTCCGTATCGCGCGAGTTTTTCGACGCCAACGTGCCCATCGTGTCGTGGTGGCAGCGCG